>DSBE01000348.1 GCA_011053085.1 Chloroflexota bacterium | reverse complement strand
GTGTTGGGGATGGATACACGCGCCGGTAAGAATGGCTACTGGATCCTGCTGAAGAAAGGCACGGACTGGCGGGAACATCTGCTGCAAGTGTTGTACGAGCTGCTGCGTGAATTGAAAGTGCGCACGCTATAGCCTGGACCCAGCGGGTATAATGGGGTGAGAATAAGGCAATCTCAGGAGATACTGATGACGGAGATCACCATTCACGGCACTGGCATATACCTTGACGGCAAGCCAACTTATGCGGGGCGGACCTTTGAGGGCAAACGAATTGAAGGTTTGTTGTTCAATGTGCGCGCGGTTCAGGCGACCTTTGACGATGAGAACTTCGAAACCCGCAACCGCTGGGCATACCCGGACACGGGAGTATGGGATGCACAGCGCAATGTGGACGAATTCTGTGCGGCGCTGCCGCAGTGGCGCGACCATGGCGTGCTGGCGTTCACAGTTAATTTCCAGGGAGGCGGACCCCTTTATACCCCGCACATCTACAACCACTATAAAAACAACGCCTTTACTGAACATGGCGAACTAAAAACCGCCTACACCTATCGTATGCAGCAGGTGCTGGAAGCAGCCGATGCGCTGGGGATGGCGGTGATCGTGGGATTCTTTTACTGGAAACACACCGAGGGCTGGTCGGATGAGATTGTGGTGAAAGCTGCCCGTAATGCGTGTCAGTTTTTGCGTGACACTGGCAGGAAGAATTTCTTGATCGAGATTGCCAACGAGAACGGGCCGGGTTATCAACAATCGCTGCTGCAAGGCGACCAGGTGCACAAGATCATTCTGGCGTTGAAGCCTGAATTCCCGGAAATGCTGTTTTCCACCAGCCTGGCGGGCATGGACGTGACCCGCAACCTGCCATCGCCGGCATTGGTGGCAGCTTGTGACTATGTGCTGCTGCATGGTAATGAATGCCTGCCGCATACCTTGCAGTTGGGCATCGAGCATGTCAGGCGCAATCCGGCTTACCGCAAAGCGCCCAAGCCGATCATCATCAACGAGGATTCACCCGGTATTCCAAACCTGGACGCCGCCTGGCAGGCAGAGGTCTCGTGGGGGTATTATGACCAGGGCTATGGTGGTGACGATGCCTATGGCGGTGACAAATATATGGACTACCGATCGCGACCGCGGGAAACACGCTATAAAGAATTGAGCGGTTTTCAGACACCACCGGTGAATTGGGGTATCAATTCGCCGGAAAAGCAGGCATTCTTCTCCCGTGTGGCTCAGGTGACAGGATATGTACCTGCCTGATATATCTCTCTAACAGTTTTCCAATACAAACACGCTATTGTTAAAGATGAAGCCTGACATTTCGTGTTTTTCCGTATGAATGGAGGAAATGATGGCTATATTACAAGAAGGTTCAATCGCCCCTGACTTTGTACTCATGGATCAAAACGAGCAGGCGCACAGTCTCTCAGACTACCGCGGTAAACGGGTCGTGTTGTATTTCTATCCCAAAGATGACACTCCTGGTTGTACTACAGAGGCCTGTGAATTCCGTGATGATTACGATGCTTATGCTGAGGCGGGGGTGGTCATCCTGGGTGTCAGCCCTGACAGCCCCAAGTCACACAAGAAATTCAAGGAAAAATACAACCTGCCTTTCACGCTGTTGTCTGATGAATCGCACGAAGTACTGGAAGCCTATGGTGTGTGGGGTGCCAAACAAATGTACGGCAAAGAGTACATGGGCGTATTTCGCACGACGTATGTGATCAATGAAGACGGTACTGTCGTGAAGGTGTTCGAGAAAGTTTCCCCCAAAGGCCATAGCCAGGAAATTCTGGGTGTGTTTAGCTGAAGTAAGGTGTTGGTGAAGGATTGTAAAAAAGATGGGCGATATCACCCATCTTTTTTACATTTATTGAATACGCAGTAAAACCGGCGCATTGTGCCAGAGTTCTTCGAGTTGGTAAAAGTCACGCTTTTCTTCGGTGAACAGGTGCACGATGATATCATCAAAGTCGACAACGATCCAGCCGCCTTCGGCGGATCCTTCGGCTTTGCTGTGCGGGCCAAAACGCGAACGAACCTCGCGGGTCAGGTCAGAGGCCAGACTTTGCAGCTGGCGCTGGCTGGCTGTAGTGGCAATAATAAAATAATCGGTGAAGTAGACCAGTTCACGTACGTCCATCAGTACAATATCTTCACCGAATTTTTCTTCAAGAGACAAGGCAATTTCACGCGCCATGTCCAGGGTGGTCATTTCAGGTTTTGTTTGATCCATATCGTTCGAAAACTGTGTCCTTTCCTTATGGTGTTGATTCGTTCAAATCAATGGTATGCAGCGCGTGGTGGATGGCTCCATTGCGCTGCAGTGTTGATTGGAATAATACCACATGAGGGGCTTGAAAGTCTGAAAAGGGGGGCAGGTTGATCTGCTGGCAGGCTTGTTGGATCTGTCGGATTACCTCTGGTGTGCAGTTGCGATTGACACGCCCCAGGGTGAGGTGCGGGTGAAATTTCCTTTTGTCCTTCAAGATGCCTGCACCAGCGAGGCGCTGTTCGAGATCGCTTTGCAATTGATTAAGGGCCGCATTGGGCACGATGCCCAGCCAGAGGACGCTGGGTGAACGCCAGTTGGGAAAAGCCCCCAACCCCGCCAGGTGCAGCATTATGGGCGCATGTGCTTGCGCCAGGCTGTTGAGACTTTCCGTAAGAGAGGGTAATGAGGTGGAGGGCGTTTCGCCCAAAAAACGCAGGGTGATGTGGATCTTATCGCCGACTTCCCAACGTACGCCGGTTGTGATGTCGTTTTTTAAAGTGCTGATCAACCGCACGCAATGCTGCTGCATGGCTGTGGGGAGGGTGAGGGCGATAAACAATCTGATGGTTTCACTTGACATGGGCAAGGGCGTGGTATAATAAGTTATCAGTCGACCACTTCTTTGTACATTAAAACATATATTTATACGTTAGAAGTGCGAACGTTTCTCTGGTATGATTGTAGCAATGACAGTTGCTATGTCAAGGAGTTCGATGATAAGAAACGCCCTGTACATTAATAAAAACACCCTGCCGTTCTCGTGATATGCATTCGGTTTTGTACCAACACCTTATAAATGGGTATCAACTTCAACATGGTAACGTGATAGGCCTGAGCCAAGACGGAGCCGTGTGTTAGACACCCACCCTGCGTTTGCAGGTATAAAAAACGTTGCACACACGGATCGGTGGGGTTTTTTTACGGGTGGAGACAAACAGGGGGCGGAAATCTTAAAATGGGCTTGCTTGACAGATGCAGGTCAATCATGTAAAATTTGCATGCCTTGAAATTCGGGCCTGTAGCGCAGTTGGGAGCGCGCGTCAATCGCACTGACGAGGTCAGGGGTTCGAGTCCCCTCAGGTCCACTCAAGGGTGGTACGTTCACACGACAATCAAATGGGCCCATAGCGCAGCTGGGAGCGCGTCTCAATGGCATTGAGAAGGTCGCGAGTTCGAGTCTCGCTGGGTCCACTAAATTCCAGAGCAGGAGTAGTATGTGATCTGGCAGCGATTTGGGAGAACAAGGTGGAAGCCCAATCTGGCTGACGCAGACAGCCATCAACACAGAACTCGCCTGCGTTCCGAAGCCATTCGGAGCGGAATGCGGATGAACATTCTGTTAGTCTGCATCGGGTCAGCCCGTTACCGCTGAATGAGTGGTCTGTCTCTAAATCAAGGCTTGAGGCAGACAATCAGGGTGGTACCACGGAGACCCTTCGTCCCTGACCGGATGAGGGTCTTTTTCTTTTAATCGGTATAGATGAAAAGGAGCATAAAATGGGAGAAGACAACGGAACAAACGTATACGATCCCGCCATGATCGAACAAAAATGGCAGCAGCGCTGGGAAAGTGACGGTCTCTATCATGCAGATATTGACCACAGCCAACCCAAACATTACGCCCTAACCATGCTGCCGTACCCTTCGGGCGACCTGCATATCGGTCACTGGTACGCGATGACGCCTTCAGACGCACGCGCGCGTTATAAGCGGATGCAGGGTTACAATGTCATGTTCCCGATGGGCTTTGACAGCTTTGGCTTGCCAGCAGAAAACGCGGCTATTCAACGCAACATCCATCCACGGATATGGACAGAAAAGAATATTGAACACATGCGCGCACAGATGAAAACCATGGGCGCCATGTTCGATTGGCGTCGTGAGACGATCTCTTCTGACCCATCCTATTACCGCTGGACGCAATGGTTCTTTATTCAGCTGTTCCGCCATGGATTGGCATACCGCAAAGAATCGCCAGTGGATTGGTGCCCGCGTTGCAACACCACCCTGGCGCGTGAGCAGGTGTGGGGTGATGACCGCCACTGCGAACGCTGTGAAACCCCGGTCATCAAGAAAAACCTGGTGCAGTGGTTCTTTAAGACCACCCAATATGCCGAGGAAATGCTGCATTATGATGGCATTGACTGGCCGGAACGTGTGCAGAATCTGCAAACCAACTGGATCGGGCGTTCCAATGGCGCTATGGTGACCTTTAAAACCGCCAGAGAAGGGCATGAACTTAAAATTTTTACCACCCGTCCTGACACGCTGTGGGGGGCGACCTTTATGGTGCTGGCGCCGGAACACGAACTGGTCAAAATGATCACCACGGAGGGGCAAAAAGCAGAAGTGGAGGCGTATGTGGAGGAAGCCATCCGCCAGACTGACATCCAACGCGAAGCGACAGACAAGGAAAAAACCGGTGTGTTCACCGGGGCGTATGCCATCAATCCAGTCAATGGTGAAGAGATACCAATCTGGATCGCGGATTATGTGCTGCCTTCTTATGGTACAGGAGCGATCATGGCGGTGCCGGCACATGACCAGCGTGACTTTGAGTTTGCGCGTACTTTTGGGCTGAACATTCGTGTGGTGATCCAGCCCGCAGATATGGAGCCAATCACAGAAGAAGAAATGACAGAGGCAGTGCCTGCCAAGGGCACCATGGTCAATTCAGGCGAACTGAGCGGCACTACCGGAGACGACACGGTCGCCAAGGTATGTGAATGGCTGGAAGGGAAGGGCATTGGCCATGCCGAAGTGCAATACCGTCTGCGTGACTGGCTGATCTCGCGCCAGCGTTACTGGGGTGCGCCCATTCCGATCATTCATTGTCCTGAATGCGGCATCATTCCGGTGCCGGAGAAAGACCTGCCGGTGCGTCTGCCGGAAGATGTAGAATGGCTGCCGACAGGTGAGAGTCCCTTGAAATTGCACCCCACCTGGAAACAGGTCAGGTGTCCGGTGTGCGGTGGGCAGGCAGAGCGCGACACGGACACCATGGATACGTTCATGTGTTCCTCATGGTACCACCTGCGCTATTTAAGCCCGGGGTATGACAAGGGTCCCTGGGATCCGGCTGAGTACGATTACTGGATGCCGGTTGACACTTACACAGGCGGGATTGAGCATGCCAACATGCACCTGATGTACACCCGCTTTTTCCACAAAGCCCTGCGCGATATGGGTATCACCGAAGGCCATGAACCGATGCTGCAGCTGCGCAACCAGGGTATGGTGCTGGGTGAAGACAGCGAAAAAATGTCAAAAAGCCGCGGCAACACGGTCGCTCCTGATGTTTTGGTAAACAAATATGGCGCGGATACGGTGCGTGCCTATCTGTTCTTCTTCTCGCGCTGGAGCCAGGGCGGCCCCTGGTCGTACAGCGGTATTGAGGGCACCTCACGCTGGCTAAGACGTGTGTGGAGTATGATCACAGAAGATGAAGATGGTTCGACACAAGCCAGTGAAGATACGATCAGGGAGCTGCGGCGTAAAGTGCATCAGACCTTGGGAAGCATTACCCATGACTTCGAGGAATTTGAGTTCAACACCATTATATCTTCGTTGATGGAGCTGGCTAACAACATGGCGCAATTCAAACGAGAAGGCGCTTACGGCAGTCCGGCCTGGCATGAGGCGGTGGAGATCTACTTGAAGATGATGGCGCCAGTCACGCCGCATATTGCGGAAGAGATGTGGATGCAGCTGGGCAAACCATATTCCATTCATACGCAGCAATGGCCTGCGGTGGATGAAGAAGCCGCCAAAGAAGATGAGATCACACTGGTGGTACAGGTGAATGGCAAGGTGCGCGACCGCATCGTGGTGCCGGCGGATATCGCCGAAGAAGACGCCAAAGCCATTGCGCTGGCAAGCGAGGTGGTACAGCGTTTCATGGAAGGCAAGCCCGCCCGCAAGGTGGTGGTCATTCCTGGCCGGTTGGTGAATATCGTTGTCTGATATAAAATAACAGACGGCATTGCGGTGCCGTCTGTTGTTTTATCCAAATCTGTTCTGGTATTCTGACAGTGGGATGTTGACATGCCATAATAAAAAACCACGCTTGAGCAAAGCTTTTGAGTGGTTAAGTCGATAGCCTTTTGAGGACAGATTCTCCGCACTGCTTTGAAACCATTGACGCAAACCCCAGGTTTTCATCCCGATGGTTTCGTTGCAAGCTGCCTTCCAGTCGCTCAGAAATTTGTCGATTGGTGAGCCGGTCTGCATTTGGTGAATAAAATTTTTGGTGAGATAGGG
>DSBE01000070.1 GCA_011053085.1 Chloroflexota bacterium | reverse complement strand
CGTCCATGCGTGAGGGCGGGAACGCCACCCAGCGGAAGACGCCGTCTACCCCGATCGGCAGGCCGGTGCGTTCGGCGATGGCGACCAGCAGCGGTTGAAAGTCATCTTTGTCTGTACAGCCGGCGTGTTGCACGAATAGGCTGTCAACGATGGCATGCAACACGAGGAAATCCATCTCCTCTGCCACCTCTTTGGCAAGCAGCAGGGCTTCGCGTCCGGCGCCGGTGACGGCCTCATGCGATTCGATGCGCCCGAAGCGGGCGTTTTTGTAGCCCAGATAGCCAAAACAGGTCACTAACAGCCATTTGAGCGCCTCTGAACGCATTTTGTCGTATTGTTTCTGCGGGTTCTTGTCTGCCATTGTCTGCATGCGTAATTTCAGTGCCACTCGTTTGTCAAGCAGCGGTGCCAGCGTGCGCGGAATGAGGCCGGGCTGGTCATGGGTTTCATGCAAGCCGTGCGGCACGCATTCGGGGGAGATGTTGCAGCGCACCATCAACGAAGGGTACATGCTGATGAAGTCGACTGCGCCCACATTGGCATGCAGCCCGATGATGGGCTGCATGATCAAACCGCCCATGTCATGCTGCAGCAAGTTGACGGCGCTGCGTTCGCGTTCGGGGATTTGTTTTTTGTAGGGCACGAGGATGTCAGAGCGCAGGGCTTCCACAATCTGCATGGAAGAGATGCCGGTGCCAGGGGTGGTGCGGGCGGTGCGCTGCAGTGATTGGGCGGTGACGCGCGCCACTTCGAGAATGCCTTCCAGCCCGGAATCCTGCCAGAAGAACGAACTTTCCATGTCGATGTGGTGGCGGCCAGACAGGAACACTGCCTGCGGGCGGTAAAAGAGCTGGCCATAGGAGTGATAAGAACGTTCCTTCAGTATCTGCAGCGGCGCCTGCAGGTCGCGGTTGAGGGGCAGCGGCTCGATCCAGCCTTTGGCGCCCTCCTGCAGGGCATGCAGCAAATAGCCGTCGCCGTAATCAGTCAGCAGCACATCGGGGTCGTAGCGCCGCAAAAAGGGCGCGATCTTGCGCGCCAACTCTTCGTTGGACTGGTAGGGGAGGGTGAACTGCTGGTTGTCTATAGCGAGCATGATCTGGGTGGGGGTTTGCGCGCGCGGGTTGTGGTTGGGCACCAGACGCATGATGCGCAGCGGGGGTGCGGCGGTGTCAAGGTTCCAGGGGGAATCTTCCACAACGGCATCCAGCATATGCTGGTGGTCATCGACCTGAAGCGACAGGCGGCACAAGGCAAACATGCCGAATTGCGCGGCGTAATACAGGGTGGCGTTCAGGTCAACGTTGTAATAATCGAGGGCGGGGAACTCGTTCTCAAGGCTGTGGAAGATACGCTGCATAACGAGCGGGTTGGGGGCGCGCACTGCCAGAATGGGCTGGCCATCGGCCTGTATGGTCTGCTGGCGGTGCTCCTGGGCGATCTGCATATGGGCGGCAAAGCGGGCATACAGGTAATTTTCTGCGCGCTGCAGCTGCGCGGCGGGTCCGCTGATATAGAAAACACCCGGAAAGGTGTGCTGCAGGCAAGTGCGCGTGCCATCCTGCTGGATGATCCAGAGGCAGGTCTTTCCGTGGCGGGGGTGGGTGTAGAGGTCAAGCAGCCAGCCGTGAATGGTGTGCATAGCGGTATAGGGAGGGTCTTTCAGCCGTTGAACAACGATATAACAAGAACAAAAGTTCTATTAACTCAGTCTACCCCGACTATGACGATAGCGGCAACTTGTGTTTTTCTGCAGGAGAAAGAAAAAGAGGCTTTCCCAAATAAATATAGGAGAGCCTCTTTTTTTGGTGAGGCGACGATCGGATTTGAACCGATGATCAGGGTTTTGCAGACCCTTGCCTTGTCCAACTTGGCCACGTCGCCTTTTCGACATGATTATACCTGATTTTGGGTGTAACAATAAAAAAGACCTTGTTCGTGGAACCAGGTCTTGAGAGCGGGCTACGAGGCTCGAACTCGTAACCTTTTCCTTGGCAAGGAAACGTTCTACCAATTGAACTAAGCCCGCATTGTGTGGATGCTGTTAAATTGCCTTCAAGCGAAAGTGATTTTAGCATCATTGGCGAGGTTCGTCAAGGTGTGATGCCGGAAAAATGATGCGCGCAAAGGCTCGCTATCATTTACAACAGCGAGCCTTTGCGGGGGTTTGTTTGGGTTAGAGATCTGAATATAACTCAATTTCGAAGGGGTGCGGCCGGTTGCGCACCTCGATCATTTCTTTGCGTTTGTTCTTGATCCAGCTGTGGATGATCTCTTCGGAGAAGACACCGCCTACCATGAGGAATTCATGGTCTGCTTCCAGTGCGTCCAGGGCGCCTTCCAGCGAGGTCGGCAGGTTTTTGATCTTTTTGCGTTCCTCTTCGGGCCAGTTGAAGATGTTTTCGTTGATGGGCCCAAAGTTGTGGTCTGCGGGTGACATCTTATTGACGATGCCGTCAATGCCTGCCATCAGCATGCTCGCCATGGCGAGGTAGAGATTGCAGGTGGCGTCCGGAGGGCGGTACTCAAAGCGCACAGTGTCGGGTTGGTTGGCATATTCCGGAATGCGCACGGCAGCCGAGCGGTTGCCAAGCGAGAAGAAGCAGCCGATGGGGGCTTCATAACCGGGAACCAGGCGCTTGTAGGAGTTGGTGCTGGGGTTGGTGAAGGCCAGCAGGGCAGGGGCATGGGTAAGCAGGCCGCAAATGTATTGATAGGCGATGTCACTCAACAGCATGGGATCATCGGCGTTATAGAACTGGTTGACACCTTTTTTAAAGATGTGCTGGTGGAAGTGCATGCCATTGCCGGCTTCGCCGTACATGGGTTTGGGCAGGAAAGAGGCGGTGAAACCGCGCTGATTGGCCACATTCTTGGTGAAGTATTTGATGATCATCATGGCATCGGCCGCCTGAATGGTGGGCAGCATGGGGGTTTCGATCTCACACTGGCCGGAACCGCCGACTTCATGGTGATGATATTTGATGGGCACCCCCACATCTTCAAGCATGGTAACGATGGTGTTACGGATATCGAAGAAATGGTCATGTGGGGAGGCGGCGTGATAGCCGCCGTGAGGTTTGATGAAATAGGCGGGCTGGTTGACGTCTGCGTCGCGGTTGGATTCAACACACCGCACCTGATAAGCGCTGCCGAAGGCGTCTGAGTGGAAGCTGACGCGATCGAAGATGTAGAACTCAAGTTCCGGCCCCCACACCCCGCTATCAGCGATGCCCAGGGAGGCCATATATTCTTCCGCACGCCGCGCGATCTGGCGCGGGTCCTGCGCAAACAGGCGTTTGCTGCCAGCTTCATGGGTGTTGCAGATGAAACTGAGCAGGGGTTGTTCGGCGAAGGGATCCATGAAACCAGTGCTGAGATCGGGGATCAATACCATATCGCCACTATCAACGCTTTTGAGGCCCACGCTGGAGCCATCAAAGCCGACGCCTGCCTCCATCATTTCCTGGTTAAATATCCGTGAAGAGATGGTGACACGGTGCCAGCGTCCCCACAGATCAGCAAATTTTAAATCAATCGTGCGGATGTCATGATCCGCTACAAACTGCAGGGCTTCATCCAGTCCTTTGAACATACTGCACTCCTTCTATTGGCTATTCGGTTGTATACGTGATATTGGTTGGGCAGATATGGATGGGTGATTCAACCACAACCGCCGCTACCCTTATCTTACAACAAATTGAAGGGTTTTGCTACCAATATGAAAGCAAAACCAGCATCCCATCACGAGTTCCTCAGAGGTATCGCTCAACTGGGTATAATCAAAGGCGACAAAACAAAGGAGACAGACACCCATGGAAAAAAGAAAGTTAAGAGCCGTACTGGCCGGCTGCGGCGGTATCAGTAATGCCTGGCTGCACGCCAACCAGCAGATCGATTCGCTGGAAATTGTCGGGCTGGTGGATATCCGCGAAGAGAGCGCGCGCGAACAGAAACTGCGTTATGGATTGTCTGAAGCGCTGGTCGGGGTTGAAATCGAGAAAGTGATCAAAGCGACCAGGCCGGATGTGGTCTTTGACTGCACCATTCCTGAAGCGCATGCCCAGGTGGCGGTGACCGCCATGCGCATGGGCTGTGATGTGTTGGGCGAAAAACCGCTGGCGGCATCGCTGACCCAGGCGCAAGACATCATTGCCGCCATGCGTGAAACCGGGCGGGTGCATGCCGTGATGCAGAACCGCCGCTTTGCTGCCGGCAGCCGCATGATGCAGGAATTTCTGGCGACTAAGGCGATTGGTGAACTGACCACGCTTAACGCGGATTTTTACCTGGGCGCCCACTTCGGCGGTTTTCGTGACCACATGGCACATGTCCTGATTCTTGACATGGCCATCCATACTTTTGACCTGGCGCGCATGCTGGTGAATGCTGACCCGGTGGGGGTGTATTGCCACGAGTGGAATCCACAAGGCTCCTGGTATGACCGCGATGCCTCTGCCATGGCGATTTTTGAATTTTCCAACGGGGTGGTGTTCAACTATCGTGGATCCTGGTGTTCAGAGGGGTTGAATACTCACTGGGAATCGGATTGGCGCGCGGTGGGCAGCAAAGGCTCAATTCTGTGGGACGGCCATAGCAGTTTTCGCGCTGAAGCGGTGCCGGACGGCGCAGAAGCCAAATTCCGGCGTGACACACAATTGCTGGATGCTCCCCTGATTGATCCGACTATCCCGCTGGGCGGGCACATCGGCCAGATTCAGCACTTTGTGGATTGTATCCTGGGCGGGACGACGCCGGAGACCGTCAGCACAGACAATTACAAGAGCCTGGCGATGGTGTTTGGTGCCATCGAGAGCGCCGAAACCAAACAGCGCGTAACTATCAACCCGAATGTATAACAACAACTGTTTTTAAGTTACCGAGCCGCCCATTCACGGGCGGCTTTTTCATGCACACCGCCATGCCAGGTATGGCAGGGGAGGGTGCGGTTAATGACGTTTGCCGAATTAGAACATTTGTACTACGATAATGGCATGCATGATTTGATCTCACTGCCCGTTTTGATGAACCAGGAACACACCGGCTATGTCTTGCTGGTTGGCGCGCGCGCCGCAGCTGACCCACTGATGCGCGTGATCGCCCAGCTGGCGATGGAGGGTGCGGTGAATGTGCTGGATGCCGGCAATCACTTCGACGTATACCGTGCGGCACGCCTGGCGCGTTTGCAGGCAAAACCGGTGTATGAATTGTTGGAACGGATCCAGCTGGCGCGCGTGTTCAATGCCTGTCAGCTGACCGAAGCGCTGCGCTCTTTCCGCAATCAAAACTGCGCACTGGTGGTGATGGGGGGCATGGTGCTGTTTGAAGACGAGGCGATTGGCACGCGCCGCATGCAGTTCTTTCTGCAGCAATATCTTGCTATGCTGTCAGATATGGCTGCTGCGCGGCCGGTGCTGGTGGGGATAAAACCGGGCGCGCGCTTGCAACAGCACCCATGGCGGCTGGTGTTTGAACGCGCCGCGCAGGTGTATGAGATTGATCCGCCAATGGCGCGCATGGATTGGCAGCCGGGCTTGTTTGATCTGCCCACTGCACAGGAGCGGCCATTCTATGGGTAAGACCGTCCGTACGATTACAGATTCTTATCACTATGAATCGGAGATGATGCGCAATTTCCGGCGCGGGCTGCGCCGCAGCGATCAGCTGGTGCTGGATGAATTGATGGTCTACAGTCGCAAACACCTGGCGGCGGCATCATTGGCGGCCGACGCACTGCCGATGGAGATGTTTCTGCTTTCGATGTTGATCGAACAGCAAAAACAGATCGCGCAGCTGCGGGCGCGCATCGAGTTACTGGAACAATCTGCCGGCCGCTGAATCGTTTTCCAGTGGTGCGATGCATTGTTCGTCATTGAAACGCGGGCTGTTGACGCGGGTAGAGACGGCATGGACAGCCATGTTCTGCGCGGGATAGGGGGCCAGCAGCGCCTGCAGCGCTTCTTTGGAAAGATCAGCAAGCCAATCGTCGCGCGCTTCAGCCGGCAGGATGACGGGCATGCGGTTATGCACCTGCGTGACCAGGTCATTGGGCTCCGTGGTGAGAATGGCACAGGTGTGCAGGGTTTCTCCATCGGGCGCCTGCCAGGCTGACCACAGACCGGCAAAGGTGAACAGCTGGCGGTCTTTTTGGAAGAAATACATGGGTTGCTTGCGGCCGTTGGGCATTTTCTTCCATTCATAAAAGCCGTCGGCCGGGATCAGACAGCGCTTTTGCTGGAAGGCGGTGCGAAAGGGAGGTTTTTCAGCGGCGGTTTCTGAACGCGCATTGATGAATCCATCAGCGCTGCCGTCAGGTTTGGCTTTCATCCAATGCGGGATCAAGCCCCAGCGCATTATGCGCAGGTTTTTTTCCGGCGATTGGACGACCACCGGCACCATCTGGGTGGGCGCGATGTTGAAACTGGGTGACCAGTCAAATTCTGCGGGCAGGGGCAATTCCAATTGGTCGGCGATCTCTTCGGCTTGCAGGCGCAGGGTGTATCTTCCGCACATGGTTCACTTCCTTTACTTGCTTCTAACTTTAATTATACAGAGTTAGGTCGCAGGTTGACGGGTGTGAATAT
>DSBE01000255.1 GCA_011053085.1 Chloroflexota bacterium | reverse complement strand
GTTCTACGCACTCACCAGGGGTAAAACCGCCATCCGCGCCCTGCTGCGCGGACAGAACCTGTTCGCCTACCAGCCTTATCCCGATGATCTGGTGATCGCCTTTATCAAAGCCGCGATCGAAGCCGGCATCGGCGAAATGCGCGTGTTTGACGCCCTCAATGACGAACGCAACCTGCAAACCTCGCTGCTGGCAGTACGCGCCTACGGCGCGCTTGCCGATGGTGCGTTATCCTACACCACCTCACCGGTGCACACCCGCCAGTATTATGTCAACTATGCCCGCACACTGGTGGAGATGGGCGCACAGCACATCACCATCAAAGATATGGCCGGCATTCTCGCACCGCAGGATACAGTTACCCTAATAAACGCCCTAAAAGATGCCGTCAATGTACCCATCACCCTGCACACCCATGACACCGCCGGGGTAGGCACGCTGAACGCCATTCTTGCCATGCGCTCAGGCGTGGACGCCATTGATTGTGCCGTGACGCCTTTTGCCGGCGGTAATTCACACCCCCCCATCGAAGTGCTGCTGCCCTTTGCCGAGATGCTGGGCATTGAGCACAACCTGAATGCCAACGCCATTCGGCAGGCGCAAAAAAACCTCTTCACTATCTATGATGAATTATCGGATGTGATCCCCGGCCATGGTAAATACTATGCCCCGGTGGACCCCGACACCATCGATCGCCGCAAGGTAGAATCTATCCTCAATCTGCTCGAAAAAGGCGATGCTCCCGCGCTGGAAGCCGCCATTGACGAAACCCGCGCCTTGCTGCGCGACCTGCAATACCCGCCCCACGACCCCCGCATCTTCGAATCACAGATCCCCGGCGGCATGCTCAGCAACCTGCAGAACCAGTTGCGCGAGATGCAGCAGCCCGATATCCTGCCACAGGTGATGGCAGAGATCCCCGTGGTGCGGCGTGATGTCGGTTATGTGCCCCTGGTGACCCCCACCAGCCAGATCGTGGGCTCACAGGCGGTCTTCAACATCGTCAGCGGCCAGCGTTATAGCTTTGTTTCTGAAGAATTCAAGATGCTGCTGTGCGGTGAATTTGGACGCACACCCATCCCGCCCAACAGCGCCCTGCTGGAAACCATCCTTGATGAAAACCATGTGATCAAAAAATACCGCCCGGCAGCCTACCTGATGCCGGTGTTAGAAGATGTCGAGACACCGCCGTTCGTGCACAACCAGCAGGAATTGCTCCTGCATCTATTGCTGGGAGCATCGGCTGACAAATTCCTGCAGCAGCAAACTGCCGCCCACTAACTCTCTTTCAACACCAGTTTGATGGGGGTACCCTCATAGGGAAATTCTTTGCGGATACAGTTTTCCAAATAGCGCATGTAGCCAAAATGCCCCAGCTTGGGGTCATTGACGTGCAGCAAAAAGGTAGGCGGATCCACGCGCACCTGGTTGCAGTAATAGATGTTCAATGGGCGTCCGCTGCCGCCTCGCGGCGCGTGTTCGTCCATGGCGTGCCGGATAATGCGGTTCAACTTGCCGGTGGAGATGCGTCTCAGCCGCTCTTCCTGCACTTCCAACGCCTTGGGGATGACCTTATTAACCCGCTGGCCGGTTTCGGCCGAGATGAATAGCAGCGGCACATAGCTCATGAAGTTCAACTCCTGGCGGATCTTTTCGGTGTATTCATTGATGGTGAAAGAATCCTTTTCCACCAGGTCCCATTTATTGACCAGCACCACCACGCTCTTCCACTCATCCAGAATGAAACCGGCGATATGTTGATCCTGCGCCGTGATACCGGTGCTGGCATCAATCAGTAGCAGCGCTACATCGGCGCGCTCGATTGCCTGCATGGAACGCAGCACGGAATACTTTTCCACCCCTTGTTCGATCTTGCCGCGGCGGCGGATGCCGGCAGTGTCGATCAGCGTGATCGGAACACCGTCATATTCCAGCGGTGTATCGACTGCATCACGTGTCGTACCGGCAATTGGACTGACAATGGCGCGCTGTTTGCCCACCAGCTTATTTAGCAGGCTGGATTTGCCGACGTTGGGTTTGCCGACAATGGCGATCTTGATCGAATCGTCTTCGGTTTCGTCCAAATCTTCGGGGAAGGCTTCCACGATCGCATCCAGTAAATCGCCGGTGCCCCTGCCCTGCAAGGCTGAGATAGGGTAAGGGTCGCCCAGGCCCAGCTCATAGAACTGGTAAGCGTCAGCCATAGAGGCAAGATTATCACCCTTGTTGGCCACCAGCAGGATTGGCGGATAACGCTTTCCGTCCACTTTGCGCTGGCTGGTGCGCAGCAGGGTCGCCACTTCCACATCGGCGGGCGTCACCCCGGCGATCACATCCACCAGGAAACAGATCACATTGGCATCATGGATCGCCACTTCAACCTGCGCGCGGATATCTTCAATGAAATCAGCCGAGCCGACCGAGAGAACCGATCTACTGGAACCTGCGGTTGGGTCCAACCCGCCGGTATCCACCACATAAAAGGGTTTGCCGTTCCAGTCCGTTTCCGCATAGAGCCGGTCACGGGTGGTACCGGGCACATCATCCACAATCGCCAGCCGTTCTCCGGTCAGGCGGTTAAAAAGAGTGCTTTTTCCAACATTCGGTCTTCCGACCAGCGCGACAATCGGTTTCGCCATCGCGTACTTCTCCTTGTATTTTCCATAGCCTCGTCACTGGCAGGCGCCAGGAACCGGCCTTATTCTTCATCCTCTGACCCTTCCGTGGGCGTCGGAGTTATCTCCGGTGTGGGGTTGGGCGTAGCCGTGATCCAGATAATGCCGTTTTCTTCCGCCTCCGGTGTTGCTTCCGGGTCAAGAACCTCGATCACCACCTCGACAGACTCAGGCAGGGCTGATTCTACCACGACCGACATGATATAGAGTTCGATCTGCGGCACTCGTTGATAACTGCCCTCCACAGCATCGCTGATATCGATGAACACGCGGATGTCCTCGCGCGTCATACGGCGCAGCACGGGCAGCGGTCCGGATACAATCACATCAATGGTTTCAGGCGAGATTGCCACGCGGAAGCCTTCGGGAATGCCGATCAACTCAATCGGCAGGCCTTCGATGCGCATACTGTCCTGAATGGCAGCAATGCCCACCTGCACCAACACCACCTGGATGTCGCCCACCACGTTGACCCCTTCGGGCAGCACCAGGCGCAGATAGACATCCACGTCGTCATTGGCACCCGTGATGTCCAGCGGTTCGGTATCCACAAAGCCCGGCAGCGCATCCACCAGTTCAGGCTCCTCAGAGAACACCGTTACCACCGCCGGGAAGGAAGAGACATTGGTGATGCGGTAACCATCTTCTACCTGGCCTTCCACCACCACCTTCACCACCAGGTTGCGGTAACCGCCCATCTGCTTGATAGGCTGGTTAACGACCACTTCGGTCGGCGAGAGGGTGATGCCCCTGATCACACGCCCATCGGCGTCATACGGCACCAGGGGCAGTGTGGTGACCACTGACTGTGATAAATCCTGGATGTTGATCTCAGTACGCACCGAATCCACCATTTCCACCTCGGTAGCAGGGCCGCTGATTACCACAGACGTGCTATCCAGACGGGCTGGTTCGGCTTCAAAGCCGATCGAAGGAATGCCGATCGTATCCAGAGTAATCGTCATCTCACGCTCAAGATACGCGTCCAGGCGCACGGTGACATTGCGCGGCAATACATCTGTCACCCGCACCGGTGTGAGATTGACTGTCACCTCGGCCGGTACCGTGTGGGTGCCGACATCTAACCCGGCAAGATTTGCTTCTACATTGATTGGGCTGGGATCACGCCGTAACTCCGCCCAGATTGATGCCGGCGCACTTAAATTGACCGTCACGCTTTCCGGTGACAGACTGACCACCATCAATGCCTCGTCCAAACCAACCACCTGTACCGGCAGTGTGGAGGGGAAGGCATGCTCTTCGGTCGGGTCGTCGGCTGTGACAGCCAGCGCCCACACGATCACTGCCAGCAGCAGCGATAAAAATAAAGTGGGGATCATTTGCAGGAATTTAGGCAGGCTTTTCATCTCACACTCTATTCATTTTCTTCTTCATCGAACACATCCGGGTCAGTTTTGAGCTGATTCGGTGTAAGCACGTCCTTCAGCGCTGTCCTCCAGGTCCGCTCACGCTGCAAATGGTAATACAACATCAACTCCACTTCCAGTTCTTCCAGGCTGATATCATGGATCAGTTCGCCTTGTTGCGCGATCGAAACACTGCCGGTTTCTTCTGAAACAATCACCACCAGAGCATCTGATGATTCCGCAATACCCAGCGCTGCGCGATGGCGCAAGCCCATTTTGCGCTCAGGGGTGGCGCTCAATACACCGCTCGAAGACAGCGGCAGCACACAGGCAGCTGCCACGATACGCGCTTTGTCAATGATCACTGCACCGTCATGCAGCGGGGTGTTCGGGAAAAAGATCTGCAGCAGCAACTCAGCCGTCACCTGCGCATCCATACGCACGCCGGTATCCACATATTCTTCCAAATATTCATTGCGCTGCAATACCATCAAGGCGCCATGCTTGCGTTCAGACAGCTTACCGACAGCCATCATCACTGCCTGCAACGCTGTCATGTAAGCCTCACTGTCCAGCAATGATCGTCCCATAAAAAGCGAATTTACCCCGGTGCGGCCAATACGCTGCAATCCACGCCGGATTTCAGGCGCGAAAATCACCGGCACCGCAAACAGCAGCGTCGGCATGGCGGTCACAATCAGCCAGCGGAATGCTGGCAGGTTGACGACCTGTGTCAGGATGAGCAGGGCGATGATCAGGAAGATCACACCGCGCAGCAGTGTCATCGCCTGGGTTTTGCGCACCAAGAGCAGCAACAGGAAAAAGATCAATGTGACCAGGCTGATGTCGAGTACACTGGTCCAATTGAGACGCTCAAAAATAAAGGCTAATTCCTGCAGAAAATCTAACACACTACCATCCTGTATCGCTGCGCTTACAGCGGTTTCATCACACGGTCAGTCCGCAGCTCTTTGACAAACAACAGTTTTCCATAGCCAAGGCGGTCTTTGGCAGCCTCATACCAGGCATTGGAATCCAGTTCTTCGGCGGTTTTGCGGTCATACCCTAATTTCGGGAACAGCGACAGGGGTAAACTCGATTCTTTGGGCATAAATATCATACTGATCTCTGCCTGCAGCAGCTTTGCCTCTGCTTCGACCTTTTTCAGCAGCAGCAGCACCGCTTCAGCCTCCGGCACTTCTGGCATCAGCCAGACATCATAGACCCTTGCCACCAAATTTTCCACCTGCCAGCTGAGCACACCCATTAACTCATTGCGCATGTTGTCAAACAACAGCAAAAAGGCTTTTTCGCCGAAGGCTTCCATGATGCGCATGCGTGTATAGGGCGAAAGCGGTTCTTCGATGCGGTTCAGCAGCGCCGCAATATCTTCCGCCTGTTTGGGTGTGGCGCGCTCCACCCGCAGCAGATCGCTGCTATCAATGACGGTTTTGGTCTGGGCAGCGCTGGCTTCTTCTTCTCCGGGGATATTCACAGAAAGTTTGTTCCAGGCGTTGTAGACCTGCTTCCACACCTTCTCAAAACTGCTGTCATTGACGACCACCAGGTCGGCGCGGCTGATCTTCTCTTTTTGCGGCGGTTGAGCGTGAATACGCGCCAGGGCTTCTCGTTCACTCATGCCGCGGCGTTCACACAGCCGCTTGATCTGAACAGTCTCAGGGGTGTAAGTAACCCAGATCGCATCACATTTATCAGCCAGACCGCTCTCGATCAGTTTTATGGCTTCGATCACCACCACGTTGTGGGGGGTGCGCTGCACCATGATCTCGATGGCTTTGTTCACCAACGGATGCACAATACCTTCTAATGATTTGAGCGCGGCAGGATTGTCAAAAACAATCTTCGCCAGATCTTTTCGTACAATTTCACCTTTGCTGTCAAGGATCCAGCGGCCGAAAGTTTCTACCACCGGCTTGTAACCCGGCGCGCCTTTCATGATGGCGCGATGACCGAGGGCGTCGGCATCAATGCCATAGGCGCCCAGATGGCCCAGCATGCGCCGCACGACGCTTTTGCCGGTGCCGATATTGCCGGTCAATCCGATTAGATATTTTTCGTTGGCTGCGCTCATTCTGATCTGTTTCCTCAATCGTTCGGTTGGCTTCCTTGCCTGCCTGAAACCGATATTTTACACCTTGAAAGAAAAACTTCCCTTTCCTAATTATAGTAGCAAAACGCCAAAGTACCGACTCAGTTTAACGAAAACTTATCCCACTGCAAGGGTCAACACAACAATCATTGGGATGGCGGTGGTTAAAACAACAGAGGTTGTCGCGTTGACAACCTCTGTGAGTCTTTATGGCTCAAGTTACATCCTGTCGCGCGCCTGATCAGACCAGTCGCCGCAGTTAGGAACCAGGATGTCCAGGCCGGCATCGGTCAGAATACGCCGCAGGTCTTCCAGCGGGGTTTCTGCCAGTTGGGCAAAGCTCAGGATTCCGGCAGCATTCAGCGCCAGGGCGGTTTTCGGCCCGATGCCGCTGATCTTCTTAAGATCATCTGCCCTGACTGTGGCAGCTGCGAAGCTGGGAG
>DSBE01000242.1 GCA_011053085.1 Chloroflexota bacterium | reverse complement strand
CCAATGAACGGCGCGTTCATCATCGAAATATGCATCATGTTTTGAAAACAGCCCTGAAAGATGTTATAAATGAAGTAAATACACAGGAGGTAACTGATGAAATACACCAAACTTGGAAAATCTAACTTGACGGTCAGCCGGGTTTGTATCGGAACGATGCATTTTGGCCCGCGCACGACCGAACAAGAAGCGTTCAAGATCATGGACAAAGCCCTGGACATGGGCATCAATTTCTTTGATACCGCCAATGTCTATGGCGGTGATGATAAGGGCAGGTCAGAAACCATCATCGGAAACTGGTTCCAGCAGAACCCCGCCAACCGCGATCGCGTCGTTCTGGCAACCAAAGTATACGGCAATATGAAAGATGCCAGCATTCCCAATGAAGGGCCGGGCATCTCTGCTTATAAAGTCCGCAAGCACGTGGAAGCATCCCTGCAACGGCTGCAAACCGACCATATTGATCTCTATCAGGTTCACCACATCGACCGCCGCATCACACCCGAAGAATTTTGGGGTACGTTCGACCGGTTGATCGCAGACGGGAAAGTGTTATACATGGGTTCCAGCAATTACCCGGGCTGGGGATTGGCAAAATTCCAGATGCAAGCGCTCCAGCGCGGCTCCATGGGCTTTGTTTCTGAGCAAACCATGTTCAGCTTGTTATGCCGCTATCCCGAACTGGAAGTTCTTCCTGCCGCGTTAGATTTTGGCATCGGGGTCATCCCCTACATGCCCCTGGCAGGCGGGTTGCTGACCGGCAAGATTAAGGCGAAAGCCGGTTCGCGCACCAGTGATGTGGAACGCGAATATGGGATCACCCTCGGGGAGTCTAACCAGCAAATGGCTGCCTTTTCAGCGTTGTGTCAGGAGATCGGCGAGCAGGAACAGGTGGTCGCTATTGCCTGGACATTGTCTCGTCCTGCGGTGGCTTCTCCGATTGTGGGCATTCGCACCGTCGAGCATCTGGATGGATTGGATCGCGCGGCAGAATTGGTGTTGGAACCAGAGGTGCTGGCAAAACTGGATGACATTTTCAGTCCCAGCAAAGGCAGGCCGCTGCGCGTGGGGCAAGGTCCTGAAGCGTATGCCTGGTAGAAGACGGTACTGAAGAATTATTTATCCCAAAAAAGCTCCTCCCGCAACCGGGAAGAGCTTTTTTAATGATCAAATTCAATCAATTACCAGGCGTACGCCATCGGCGCTTCGCCGCCCGGGCCGGGGAAGATTTCATCCAGTTTCTGGAGCGTTTCTGCATCGAGTTCGATACTTGCCGCGCGGGCAGCGCTCTCCAGTTGTTCGAGGGTGCGCGGGCCAATGATGGGCGCGGTCACGATCGGGTTGTGCAGCAGCCATGCCAATGCCACTTCAGCGGGGGGATGCCCGATGGCTTTGCACAAGGCTTCATACTGTTCAAGCTGCTCACGCTTTTCTTCGACCTGTTTGCTGAAGCCATCGCTCTTGCGGCGGCCGGTGTTGTGTTTTTCCAGCGCGCCGCCCAGCAGCCCGCCGCCCAGCGGACTCCAGGGGATCAGGCCCATGCCGTAATGGCGGCAGGCCGGGATCACTTCGAGTTCGAGCATGCGGTTATCAAGATGGTAGATGCTCTGTTCGCTGACCAGCCCCATCAAGCCGCGTTTGTCGGCTTCCTGACAGGCGGTGGCGATATCCCACCCCGCGAAATTGCTGGAACCGACATACACGATCTTGCCTTGCTTAACCAGCGCGTCAAATGCCTGCCAGATTTCGTCCCACGGGCAGTCATGATCGACATGGTGCATCTGGTAGAGGTCGATCCAATCGGTTTGCAGGCGCCGCAGGCTGCCTTCGGCATGTTTGCGGATCTTGTAGGCGCTCAAACTGCGGCCGTCGCTGTTGACTTCCGGCAGGTTGGCCTTGCGGGTGACGGGGTTGAAGACTTTGGTGGCCAGCACAACCGCATCGCGGCGTCCGCCGCCCTGCGCGAACCAGCGCCCGATGATCTCTTCGGTGAGGCCGTGTTCCGTGTCCCAGCCATAGACATCGGCGGTATCGAAGAAATTAATGCCCAGTTCTAACGCGCGGTCCATGATGGCAAAGCTGTCCTCTTCGGAGGTATGCCAGCCGAAATTCATGGTGCCCAGGCAGATGTTGCTGACCAGGACGCCGTGTTTTCCTAATCGTTTGTGTTGTACAGTCATTTTCTAAACTCCTTTTGATATCTTACATTCTATAAACGGTGGATTAATTGATAGGGGAGTTTCTTACTCCCTTTATCACCAGCCTTCAAGCGCTTTCTTGACCGACATCAAGAAGCGGTCGCCGCCTTCGCCGTCCAAAATGCGGTGATCGAACACCAGCGATAGGTATACCATCGGGCGGATGGCGATGGCGTCGTTGCCGTCCGCGTCGGTGATGACCACGGGGCGTTTCTGCATCATGCCGGTGCCCAGGATGGCGGCTTGCGGCTGGAAGATGAGCGGCGAGGCAAATAGCGACCCGCCGGTGCCGTAGTTGGTCAGCGTAAATGTCCCGCCCTTGACTTCATCGGGTACCAGCTGCTTGTTGCGCGCGCGGTCGGCCAGGTCGTTGATCTGCTTTGCCAGTCCCTGCAATGAAAGCATCTCAGCTTGCTTGATGACCGGCACGATCAGGCCCTGTTCACCCAGCGCCACGGCAACCCCCAGGTTGATGCTGCGGTAACGCAGGATGCCTTCGTCGGTATAGGAGGCGTTCACGTTGGGGTTTTCCTTCAGCGCGCTGATGATGGCAGAACAGAAATAGGCGGTAATGGTCAGGTTGACGCCCTGGACTGCAAATGCTTGCTTATTGGCGGCGCGATGCGCCAGCACCTTGCTCATATCGGCTTCCATCACCGTCATGACATGCGGGGTGGTGCGCACAGTTTCCACCATGTGTTCGGCGATCTGTTTTCTGGTGGAAGAAATCGGGATCAATTCGCTTTCAGGCGCGCCGGGCCTATCCACCGGTGCGGGTTTGGGTGCAGGCTTTGCTTGCGGGGTGGGTTTTTGCTCCTTCTTGGGGGCTTCTTCGCGCTGCTCCACATAGTTGAGCACATCGTTCTTGGTGATGCGCCCATCAAGCCCGGTTCCTGTTACCATGTTGAGATCAACATCGTGCATTTCGACCAGTTTTTTCACCAGCGGTGATACCCGCCCGGTGTAAACGTCCTGTTCAGCGTCCCTGTCAGGTTCTTCAGCACGGGTTTCCGTTTCGGCTTCGGGCGTTTCATCGGCGGACTCTGCTTCGGGTTCGGCTTCAACAACATCGTCATCGGGTTCATCGGTCTCCAGCGCTTCGCCAGGTTCACCGATCCATGCCAGGATGGAACCCACCTTGACGGTCTCATCTGCCTTTGCCAGCACCTTCAACAGCGTCCCGGAAGCGGGGCTGGGAATTTCGGTGGTGACCTTGTCTGTCTCGAGTTCGACGATGGCTTCCAATTCCTCGACGGAATCGCCTTCCTGTTTCAACCAGTTGACCACGGTCAACTCCTCTACGCCTTCCCCCATGCTGGGGGCTAACAAACGTGTTGCCATTATGCCTCCTTATTTCAATTCAGGGAAACGAGCCGGTGCCTGTTCCCGCATCAGGTCATATACTGCATCAAAAATGGTTTCGGCGTTGGGCTTGGAATAATAATCGCCATCCGCGCCATAGGCGGGCCGGTGTTCGGTGGCGGTGAGGGTGCGCGGCGGTGAATCCAACCACTGGTAGCCCTTCTGTACTTCCAGCACCTGCTGCATCATATAGGCAGTGCCGCCGCCCGGCACATCCTCATCCACAAACAGGATGCGCGCGGTTTTCTTCAGTGATTCAACAATCATGCCATTGATATCAAAGGGCAGCAGGCTCTGCACATCTATGACCTCACAATCGATGCCAACTTCGGCCAGCCGTTCGGCGCTCTCCAGCGCAATGGTGACCAGTGCGCCATAGGTGACAACGGTGACATCCTTGCCGGGCCGCACAATGTCAGGCACGCCCAACGGTACGGTAAATTCAGTGAGGTTGTCGGGTTTGCGCTCTTTGCGGCGGTAGCCGTTCAACACCTCGATCACCAGCGCCGGATCATCTGACTGCAGCAGGGTGTTATAAAAACCGGCAGCCTGGGTCATGTTGCGCGGCACCAGCACATGCATGCCGCGTACGAGGTTGAGGATACCCGCCAGCTGGGAACCTGAATGCCAGATGCCGACCAGCCTGTGGCCGCGTGTGCGGATGATGACAGGGGCTTTTTGGCGGCCCGCCGTGCGCCAGCGTAGCGTGGCGAGATCGTCGGACATGAGTTGCAAAGCGTAGATCAGGTAGTCCAGATACTGCATTTCACAGATGGGGCGCAGTCCGCGCAGCGCCATGCCGATTGCCTGC
Source organism: Chloroflexota bacterium (assembly GCA_011053085.1). Lineage (GTDB taxonomy): Bacteria > Chloroflexota > Anaerolineae > Anaerolineales > Anaerolineaceae > SpSt-1165. The sequence continues at coordinate 2,266 of DSBE01000242.1, read as the reverse complement.
CCCAGGATGGTGGCTTCGCGGATGCCGGTGTCAGTCACACGCAGCAGGCCGTATTTTTCTTGCAGGTCGCGCATGCCCTGGTTGACATCGCCCAGCATGCCCACATCTTCGCCGAAAGCAATCAGGCGTGGTTCTCTTTCAAAGGCGGCGTCAAAGGCGGCATTGAGAATCTCGAAGCCCATCAACATGGGCGAGTCATCGCTGAACGTGGGTGGTACAACCGGCACCTTCAAGGGCGATTTGTCAGAACTGGAGTAGAGGTCTGAAGCATAGGTCTCCAAGTTGTCTTTTTCAAGTTGATTGGCAAATTTCTTGACCGCTTCGCGTGCCGCCGATGGTTTCTCACGGGTGATCACCAGCGCCTTGTGCAGCGCGGAGGCAACGTCGTTGCGATTGAGAACGGGCACATCCTTCAGTGAGTCGCGGATTTTTGCCAATTGTTTGGAGTGCGAGGACTCTTTCGCCAGGCTGGACAGCAAGTCCAGAGCCTGCTTGCGAATCTTCAAGATCGGCGCCTGGAATGCTTCCCAGGCAGATTTTCTCGCCTCTTCAACCATGCGACCGTCTGCTTGCTCCCATTCATCCAATTCTTTGTCTTCTGCGATGCCTTGCGCGATGATCCACTGGCGGAATTGAGCCAGGCAGTCAAATTCTTTCTCCCAGGCGAGGCGTTCTTCATCTTTATAGCGTTCATGCGACCCGGAGGTTGAGTGTCCCAGCGGCTGGGTGGCTTCGGTTACATGCACCAGAGCGGGAATGTGGTGTTTGCGGGCGATCTCTCCCGCTTTCTGATAGGTTGCTATCAGGTCGGCATAATCCCAGGCATTAACAGAATAGAGATCATAGCCGCTGTCACATTCTTCTGCCGGGCAGGGTGTGCGCTGGAACCCCTTGAGAATGGCATAGATATTTTCCTTCACCATTTGAAACTGGTTCGGCACCGAAATACCGTACCCATCATCGTAGATGGTGATCACCGCCGGCGCATGCAGCACACCGATGGCGTTGACCGTTTCCCAGAATAAGCCTTCAGCGGTGGAGGCGTTGCCAATCGTCACCCAGGTGACCTCATTGCCGTTGTGCGAAAAATCGCTGAATTGTTTCAATTCCTCCAGCTTACGGTACAGCACGGAGGCATACGACAGCCCGACCGCACGCGGCATTTGGGCAGCCACCGATGCAATGTCGGCGCCAGAATTGTAGGATTCCACCTGGCTATGCCAATCACCGTTTTCATCCAACAGTTCCGATGAATAATGGTTATTCATGTTGCGGCCAGAGGAATGCGGTCCGTGTTGAGGGTCAGGATTGCCATAGATGCCGGCGAAAAACTGCTCCAATGTCAACGAATCCAACGCCATCATCCAGGTTTGATCACGGTAATAACCTGAGCGCCAGTCTCCTTTTTGGAAAGCGTGCGCAATGGCTATCTGGGCGAGTTCTTTACCATCGCCAAAAATGCCGAATTTGCCTTTGCCGGTGAGCACTTCACGCCTGCCGACGACGGCAGCCTGACGGGATTTGTAGGCGAGCCGGTAATCCTCGATGATCCCTGCGGGATCAGGTTTAATAGAATTGTGATTTTCTTTTGTCATTATCCACCTCAATCTGACATGGTTATTTTTTTAGTGTTTCTTCTATCATATCAAATTGCCTTGTTGATTGCTACCGGAATTAATAAAAAGTTTATAAGTTTGATTTTCACAGAGCGAAAACGCAGTGTCGAGGCCTGCCTCACTGAACATTTTTACGGTATGATTAGCGGGTGAGCGAGCCAACCAACCCCATCATTACCGCCTTACCGCCGATGCCGCTATTGGCTGAAATCCGCCATTGCGGTTCCACCGCCGGGTTCGGGCGGGTTGTCGAACGTCATGCGGTGCGTGCCATCATCCTGAAAGGAAAGCGGCTGCTGATGCTGCATTCTGCCGTAAATGGCGATTATTTCCTTGGAGGTGGTGGGATTGAGCCAGGCGAGAGCCACGCCGATGCCCTGCGGCGCGAGGTGCGTGAGGAATTGGGCGCTGAGTTGACGGAGATCGGCGATGCGTTTGGCAAGGTGGTCGAGTGGCGGTATGCCATGGAGCCGGAATACGAGTTCCTGCGCTTCACGTCATACCTGTATTTCTGCCATGTCACCGAAGGGGTCTGCCCGCAGAAGTTAGAAGATTATGAGCGCGATCTGCAGATGCAGCCGGAATGGGTGGATGTGGACAGCGCCATTACCGTCAACGCCGGTATCTGCGCGCGCCAATCGGTTGATCAT
>DSBE01000243.1 GCA_011053085.1 Chloroflexota bacterium | reverse complement strand
GGCATCGACCACGTTGCGAGATGTGGCTGAATTGGCAGGTGTATCTATCGGCACCGCTTCGGCCGCGCTCAACAATCGTCCGACAGTTTCACAAGAAGCCCGCATCAAGGTGATTGACGCGGCGGTTGCGCTTGGCTACCCTTTGAAAGAACAGGAAGAGCTGGCGCGGCAGACGAAATTGTCTGTGATCGGTCTATTGTTGAAGCAAGACCACGGCCGTAAGTGGGAGATTAATCCCTTCTATTCGCAAGTGCAGCTGGGGGTGACAGACGCCTGCAACCGTAACAAGCTCAGCATCATGCTCGGGAATATCGAGGTAGATGCCAGCAACCGCCCGATGTTCTGGCCGGTGATGCTGGAGGATCAGCGCATTGATGGTTTGATCCTGGCCGGCGTCTTTTTGGATGAGACGGTTGCCAAAATACAGCGCCGTACCAATATCCCCATTGTGCTGCTGGACGGTTTCTCCGGTGAATTAGCCCTGGACAGCGTGGTGACTGACAATCTGGGTGGAGCGCGCCAGGCCATGTCACACCTGTTCTCACATGGACACCGCAAGATCGGCCTGGTGGGTTGGAATCCTGAATCACCACCCAGCATCCAGGACCGTTACCTGGGGTATGTAGGCGCCATGAATGTGCGCGGCTATGAATTGTTCATCGAGCCGTCGGTGTTATTCCGCCATGGGGGTTATGAAGGCACCAAACGATTGCTGGCGCGTGATCCTGAGATCACAGCCATCTTCGCCTGTAATGATGAAACCGGCGTAGGTGTGATGGATGCTGCGCGCGATCTGGGCTTGCGGGTGCCAGAAGATTTATCCGTGGTGGGGTTTGATGATATCGCCCTGCCGCAGGACGTGGAACGACCGATCACCACCATCCATGTGCACAAAACCTGGATGGGCACCATGACGGTCAGTACGCTGATTGAACGCTCACGCAACCCGGAACAGCCCAAAATTACGAAGGTAGTCTCGACCTATCTGGTAGATCGAGATACTGTGAAACAACCCGGAAAGCATCAAAGCCATGGAAAACAAGAACCGACCCAATCGGTAATGAAGGAGTGATCGCAGGAGGTGATAATCGAACCAATAGTATGGAACCACAAACCAATTTCTCGTTGTAACCAAAATTCACAAAAATCCTATTATGGAGGAGTAAAGTAACATGCGTAAATCAATTTTAATTATCAACCTGTTGTTGGTGCTGGCGTTGTTGTTCGCTGCCTGTACCAAAACGCCTGAAACCCCCGCCGTGGTGGATGAAGGCGCGCCAGTAGTAGAGGAAGAAGCTACTACTGATGATGAAGCCGCTGCAGATGATGAAGAACTTGCTGTGGATGATGTCGAAGAGGTTATTGTTGAAGAAGAGGTGGTTGTTCCCGCCAAATTTAACGAAGCCCCCATGCTGGCGGAAAAAGTCGCTGCCGGCGAACTGCCTCCCGTTGAAGAACGCCTGCCATTGAACCCGATGGTGGTGAAGCCGGCTGATCAGATCGGCACCTATGGCGGTGATCTGCGCTATGGCTTCACCGGCGGCCCCACCTGGGGTGGTATGCTGTATATCGCCCAGTGGGAACATCCTGTGACCTGGAAGTATGACTTCAGCGATTTCGAACCGAACATCATCGAATCATGGGAAGCCAATGCTGAAGGTACCGAGTATATCTGGTATCTGCGCGAAGGCCTGAAATGGTCGAATGGCGATCCTTACACAGCTGACGACATCACCTTCATGGTCAATGATTTCCTGTTCAATGTGGAAATCTTCCCGCCTGCTGGCGGCGGCGCTGACTGGCTGCCCAATGAGCTGCGTGAAGGTTTTTCAGTAGAAAAGATCGATGACTATACCGTCAAATTCATTTTCCCGGCGCCGTATGGTACCTTCATGCTCAACCTGGCCCCCTGGGGGGGACGGTATTTCGCCCAGTATCCCTTCAACTATCTGAAACAATTCCATGCTGACTACAATCCCGATGTCGATGACCTGGTAGCAGCAGATGATGCTGTCGAGGATTGGGTTGGACTGTTCTTGAGCAAGGCTCCTGCCACCTGGGGTGATCCTTCCTACTTCTTTGACTATCCTGAACTGCCCTCATTGGGCCCCTGGATCGTCACCCAACCGGTAGGCGCTGGCACCACATTGATCATGGAACGCAACCCTTACTACTGGAAAGTGGACACCGAAGGTAATCAGCTTCCCTATACGGATCGTGTCGTTGCCACCCTCTACCAGAGCGATGAGGCGCGCACCTTTGCTATGCTGAACGGTGACCTGGACTTCATTAAAGACGCCGGCGATGCCAACCGCGAGCTGTATTTCGATGCGGTGGATGATGGAAAACCCTTGAAACTCCTGCTGCCTAACTATGACATGGGCAACATGCAGTCCATTCACTTCAACCTGACCACCAAAGACCCGGTCGTAAGCGAGATCTTCAATGACATAAACTTCCGCATTGGTATGAGCCATGCCATCAACCGCGAAGAGATCATCGAAGTGGTATACAAAGGTCAGGGAAAACCCGCCCAGGTCTGCCCGGTGGAATCCTCTCCGCTGTATGTGGAGCGCCTGTGCAATCAGTACCTGGAATTTGACATTGCCCTGGCTAACGAATACCTTGACCAGGTGCTGCCCGACAAGGATGCCCAGGGCTTCCGCTTACGCCCCGATGGCACCCGCTTCCAGCCCATCTTTACCGTCATCAATGACTCTAACGAAGGCCAGCACTGGGTACAGGTGGCTGAAATCCTGATCGAGCACTGGAAAGTGGTGGGCATTGACGCCTTGCTGAATGCCGTCGGTGATACGGTCTGGAATGAACAGCGTGAAGCCAACAATATCGAGATCTTCATGTTCCACGGTGGTGAGGGCGGCTCTGGTATGACCGCCATCATCGACAACCGCTGGCATGTGCCCGGCTCACACTGGGGTATCTTCGGCAATGGCTGGACCCGCTGGTATGCCACCTATCTTGGCGATCTGGATGAGGATGCCGTGGAACCGCCGCAATATGTGGAAGATATCCGCGCAATGTATCGCGAGGCGATCGCCCAACCGACCAGGGAAGGTCAGGTTGAGATCATGCGCGAGATCATGGAACTTTCCGCTGACTATCTGTGGACGCTGGGCATCTCGCGTGCCGGCACCACCATTCAGCCGATCAGCTCACGCCTGGGTAATGTGCCCGAGACCTATTACAAGGGCTGGCTGCAAGGCTTTGACAAGATCCTGCGCCCTGAACAGTGGTACATCATTCAATAATCGCGTAGGATTTCATTAATTTACAACCACAAAAAGGTAACCGGCGGGTGAACCGCCGGTTACCTTCAAAAGCCCATCAATTTCAAGGAATGGGTTTAGGTTCAAAAGCCCCACTATAGTGGTTTGAACCAAATATGTGCAGGTTTTCGGACCGAAACCTTTCCTCAGGCAATTGAATTCAGGAGATAGCTGCTATGTGGAAATATTTATTGCGTCGTTCTCTTTATGCCATTTTCACTGTATGGGTGATATCCATCCTGGCGTTTGCTGTGATCCAGTTACCGCCGGGTGACTATGTCACTGACCTGGTCAACCAATTGCGCTCACAAGCAGGCGAAGTATCGCCGGAATGGGAGGCGCGCATGCGTGCGATGTATGGGTTTGACGACCCATTCATCGTGCAGTATTGGAAATGGATCCGAAATATCATTTTTCGGGGGGAATTTGGGTATTCATTCTTCTACCGGCGAGATGCCGGGGTGATGATAATGGAACGCCTGCCAATGTCGTTCGCGCTATCATTCTCGTCGTTGATGTTTGTGTGGGCGGTGGCGCTGCCGATCGGTTTTTATTCTGCGGTCAGGCGTTATTCGATGGTGGATTATTTTGCCTCGTTTATCGGCTTTTTTGGTATGTCGATCCCCAATTTCTTACTGGCACTGATGGTGTTATTTTTTACCTATAAATATATGGGGGGGGCGGTGATTGGTTTGTTCTCTGAAGAATATGCCAACGCACCCTGGTCATGGGGAAAATTCATGGATTTGATGAGCAATATCTGGGTGCCGATGATCATCATTGGTATCAGCAGCACGGCCGGCCTGATTCGCACCATGCGCGCCAACCTGCTGGATGAGCTCAACAAGCCCTATGTGGAAACCGCACGTGCCAAAGGACTGAGCGAGGCCAGGCTGTTGATCAAATATCCGCTGCGGCATGCCCTCAACCCCTTCATCAGCACGATTGGTTGGATGTTGCCGGGGTTGGTGTCAGGTGAAACCATTGTTTCGATGGTCCTGAACCTGCCTACTTCGGGGCCGGTGTTATTCAATGCCCTGATCAGGCAGGACCAATATGTGGCGGCAGGCTTCATTCTTATGTTGAGCACCCTGACTGTTATCGGCACATTCATTTCAGATGTCGCGTTGGCGTGGGTTGATCCGCGCATCCGGCTACAGTGAGTAAGGAGACACTATGGAAAACTATGATATGACCCCCATTTCAGCAACAGGTTCCATTGTGGGTGAAGATTCACTCGGCCTGGAGGTAGCTTCACAGTGGAAACTTATGTGGTGGAAATTCCGCAAGCACAAGCTGGCCATGGTCAGCGGTGCTCTGGTAATTTTCTTCTACATTGTAGCACTCTTCTGCGAATTCTTTGCCCCGAATGTGCCCACCACATACCTCGATATTTACGCGACGGCACCGCCGCAGCCGATTCGCCTGTTTTATAATGGCAGATGGATGCCGCATGTATTGGGCTTGAAGTTTGACCGCGATCCCATCTCGCTGCGCAAGACGTGGGTGACAGATGAGGAGGACGTGGTACCGATTGGCTTATTCGTGCGCGGTGATCCCTACCGGCTGTGGGGGCTGATCCCCTCTGACATCCACCTGTTTGGCTCGAAAGAACCAGACGCTCCCTTCTATCTGTTGGGTGCTGATATGATCGGACGAGATGTGTTCAGCCGGGTAATCTATAGCAGCCGTATTTCATTAACCGTCGGCCTGGTGGGCATGGTGATTGCCTTGACTATCGGTATTCTGCTGGGCGGTATCTCCGGCCTGGTGGGAGGAGCGCTGGATAATATCATCCAGCGTGTTATTGAAATACTGATGTCAATCCCCACCTTGCCGGTCTGGTTAGCGCTGGCAGCGGTGGTACCGATCCACTGGCCGGCGCTGCGCGTGTATTTCATGATCTCCATCATCCTTTCTTTGGTGAGTTGGACGGGGATGGCGCGCGTGGTGCGTTCCAAATTTTTAGCGCTGCGCGAAGAAGACTTCGTGCGTGCTGCTATCCTGGATGGCTGCAGCCAGGTGCGTCTGATCATGAAGCACATGCTGCCCTCCTTCATGAGCCACATTATCGCTTCTGTCACACTGTGGATTCCCGGGCTGATCCTGGGTGAAACCGCCCTGAGTTTTCTGGGGTTGGGTTTGCGCCCACCCGTGGTTAGCTGGGGCGTGATGCTGCAGGATTCACAGAAGGTAGCGGTGATCGCGCGTTATCCATGGTTATTGGCACCGGGTGCGGCTGTATTTTTGGTGGTGTTGGCATTGAACTTCTTGGGTGATGGCTTGCGTGACGCCGCGGATCCCTACTAAGGAGAAAGTACGCATGACAGAAAATAAAAAAATTCTCGACGTAAAAGACTTAAGAGTACATTTCTTCACCGACGAAGGCGTGGTCAAAGCCATTGATGGCGTCGACATGCATGTAGAGAGCGGTAAAACGCTGTGCCTGGTGGGGGAGAGCGGTTGTGGAAAATCGGTGACCTGCCGCGCCTTTCTGGGCATTGTGCAGCCGCCGGGGCGCATCGTTTCTGGTGATATTCTTTTCTATCACGATGACGAGGTCATCAACATCGCCAAGCTGCCGCCTAAGGGCAAAAAGGTGCGCTCGATCCGCGGTAAAGAGATCTCCATGATTTTCCAGGAGCCAATGACCTCACTAAGCCCGATGTATACGGTGGGCAACCAGATTATTGAAAACATCACCTTACATACGGAGCTTTCAAAAGAAGAAGCCAGAGAAAGGGCGATTCATCTGCTGGACCAGGTGAAAATTCCCAATCCTGGCAGACTGGTGGATGAATATCCCTTCCGTTTAAGTGGCGGTATGCGCCAGAGAGCGATGATCGCCATGGCGCTTTCGTGCAACCCCAACATGCTGATCGCGGACGAGCCCACCACCGCGCTGGATGTGACCACACAGGCGCAAATCCTTGACTTGATGCTGGCTCTTCAAGATGAATATGGCATGGCGCTGCTGTTCATCACCCATGACCTGGGGGTGGTAGCGGAGATCGCAGATGAGGTGGCAGTCATGTACCTGGGCAAGATTGTGGAACGGGCGGATGCCGACACGGTATTCAACAGTCCCAAACATCCTTACACCCAGGCGCTGCTGCGCTCGATTCCCAAGATCGCCATGAAGCGCGAAGAACTCGACCCGATCAAAGGCATGGTACCCAATCCTTTCCGGCGGCCGGATGGCTGCAATTTCAACCCGCGCTGTCCCTATGCCATGAATGTATGCCGCGAACGGGTGCCGGGTATCTCTCACATCAATGCAAATCACACGGTGTCATGCTGGCTTTATGAGCAGGATACGGTAGAAGAAAAGGCAGGTGCTTAAGATGAGTG
>DSBE01000310.1 GCA_011053085.1 Chloroflexota bacterium | reverse complement strand
ACCAAAATTATTATGCCAGGTCGCCGCATGAATGCCATAGTCTTTATAAAAATATTGGGTATATTCAACGTCAGCGAGGAAATAACCTGGGCCGGACATGTTGGTATAACGATACTTGACATACACAGCAAATTGGCCCACTACGGTGGGGGTATTGGGCAGGCCTGTAGAAACCAGGAAAGAATTAACGATTTGATCGCCTTCATAGGCGTAGAGCATTTGTTCGCTTAGTTTTACCAAAATCCAGCGTTCGGCAGTGATCACGGGCAGCGATGTGGGCGTGAATGTTTGGGTCGCTGTCGAGGTGGCAGTGTTGGTTGGGGTTGCTGTCGATGTGAGGGTAGGCGTTGTGCTGGCAGTCGGTGTCGGCGTGCTTGTTAGTGTCGGGGTTATCGTGCTGCTGGGGGTGATGCTTGGTTTTTGATAGACATCAGGCGGCCGCGCAGAGATAATGGTTGGGGTGGCAAAAAAGGCTGATACCATATGGCGGATGGGGGGATGCCACACAAAGGCGATAATTATCATAGAAAGAAGTACCAGGATAACCGGAATCGTTCCAGGCCATTTTGGTTTTGAGGTTTTTTGAGGATTTGCCGCCGCTGTATTTTTTGATGGTGAAGGTGTTTCAGTGGATTTGTGGTTTTCCTGAACGGTCACTCTGGTGATCCTTTGGCGGGTTATATGGAGTGCCTGATCGATGCGCGGTGAATCGGGTATCAGGTTTTTTGCTTCTGTCAGATATTGCAGCGCCTGGTCAGAATTGGTTGTGGCAGCCAGAATCAGCCAGGGTGTTTCATGAAGAGGGTTTAACTTCTGTGCCTGTTTGGCGTAACGTTTGGCATTCAACAAGTCTTTACGTTGATAGGCGCTTAGTGCCATCTGCAGGAAATCCGAAAATTGTGGAGATATGTTGTCCGTCATCTTCTGCTTATTGTCCTAAATTGATGGTCTCATTGTAGGCAAAACAGCGGATGCCCTGTGCCAGACCATGCGCCACCAGGTCGGGTTGTTCTGTTAGAAGCTGCCGGTCTAAGAGCATATAACCAGTTTCGACGATCACACTGGGGGTATTGCCGGCGAACTTTTCAAAAGCGTGGTATCTGGTCATGTCGTCGGTCACTCTGGGATCATAACGCAAACCGGTTACAGTGTTGTAGCGGTTGACTACACAGGCAGCCAGTCGTTCGCTCAATTCAGGCTGGTTGGTCTCCTTGTATGTAGCTTTCACTTTGAATCCGGTTGCGCTATTGTCGATAAATTCACAGGTATCGTTGTGGATTGAGATGACCGCCAAAGCCTCGTATCCTTCGAGAAGCGGATCCACTTCATCTAAAAGTTCTACGATAAACCCATCCTGTAAAAGGTCCTGCCGCAACAGGGTGGCAATCCGTAAATTCAGAGATACCTCAGTTAACCCATCAGGGCAGACAGCACCCGGGTCGGGAATTCCCTCTGGGGCGTAGCCATGGTGTCCAACAATGATACCGATTTTTTGGTAAGGTGATGCGGCCTGGTCTGAATCCACCACTAGCATCGTATTATCGGTGAACGGCAAGCCAACCAGTTGGTTCTGGTTAACCAGGATGTTTGCCGGTGTCCACATTGTAAACAGGGTGGCGGAAACAAAGGCAAAAACGCCGACCATTTTACCGATTTTTACGAGAGATTGAAAAAGTTGAGGGTTGGTAGTGTTCATATAACTCATTCTGTTGGCTATAATGGTATTAGTAGGATGATTATAGAGTAACTGAGATAGTGAAGCAAATTGGAAAGGAGCATTAACTTGACCATCCAATTCACCGATGAAGATAAAAAAATGTTGTTGAAGATTGCCAGAGATTGTATTTTGGGTGAATTCAATAAGAGTAAAAAACGACCTAACTTTGACGATATTCCTGCCAATCTGCAGGAATTTGGGGCGACGTTTGTTACATTGACAAAGCATGGACAACTGCGTGGCTGCATCGGTACCCTTTCGGCTTACCAGCCTCTGGTGCAAGATGTGTGCGAGCATGCCCAAGCAGCAGCTTTCCATGATTACCGATTTTCGCCAGTGCAGAAAAGCGAGATGGCTGAAATTGTGGTGGAGGTATCTTATCTGACTGATCCACTGCCCCTGACCTATAGGGATGCTCAGGACCTTACACAAAAATTACGGCCGGGTGTTGATGGAGTGATTCTGAGCGAGGGTTATCATCGGGCAACGTTTTTACCGCAGGTATGGGAGCAGTTGCCTGAGGTGGAGGATTTCCTCACACACTTGTGCCATAAAATGGGTGTTGACGGCAATCGCTGGAAAGCAGGTACTTTGACGGTCGAAACCTACCAGGCGGTGCATTTTTCTGAGAATGATTTTGTCGATTTGGCTTGACAAGACCCCAATAAACCTTATAATAGCCCTAATTTAACAATAAAAAAACGAAGAAGAGGGATAGTAGTCTTTTTCAGAAACCTCCAGAGAGTGGTGATTTGGTGAAATGCCACGGTTTCAAAAAAGATGAATGGTCCTCGGAGTTGCAGGATGAAAGATATCGAGTAGTCTGAGCCGGATTGATCTCCGTTAACAGGATTGAGGATATAAGCCGATTTTTGGCCGTATCCGAAAAGAGTGAGGCTGGCGGAACCATTTGTAGTGCATCACAAATGGTTTTTTTGGTCTAAACAAGGTGGCACCACGGAAGGTATATAAGCCATTCGTCCTTGAACAGGATGGATGGTTTTTTTGTTTAACAAATATAGTAGGAGGATTTTGACATGACAGACACAATTCGTTTCAATTTGGGTGAGAGTGATATTCCGAAGTTTTGGTATAACATTTTGGCAGATGCTGACATCGCCCCGGCACCTGTGTTGAACCCGCAAACTTTGGAACCTGTGACCCCGGAGTTTCTGAGCGCATTGTTTCCTATGGCGTTGATCCAACAGGAAATAAGCACCGAGCGCTATATAGAAATTCCGGCAGAAGTCAGGGATGTTTACAAGCTGTACCGCCCGACACCTTTGATTCGTGCGCGGCAGCTAGAAAAGAAGCTGGACACACCAGCCCACATTTATTACAAGTACGAAGGCGCCTCTCCCTCGGGCAGTCATAAACTGAATACTGCCATTCCCCAGGCTTTTTACAACAAGGTGGAGGGTGTACATGCCATGACCACTGAGACCGGAGCAGGGCAATGGGGTTCAGCGCTGGCGATGGCGTGCAATTTCATGGGCATTTCGCTGGAAGTGTTCATGGTGAAAGTGTCCTACCTTGCAAAACCATACCGGCGGATTCTGATGGAGATGTATGAGGCAGAAGTCTTTGCCAGCCCCAGCGACCGCACGCACAGCGGTCGGGCGATTCTTGAAAAGACCCCTGATAACCCCGGATCATTAGGAATTGCTATTTCAGAGGCTGTGGAAGTGGCAGCTCTCTCAGGCGGGACAAAGAAGTATGGACTGGGTTCAGTGCTTAACCACGTATTGCTGCATCAAACTGTGATCGGCGAAGAAACGTTGAAGCAGATGGGCCTGGCAGGCGAATATCCAGACGTTGTCATCGGCTGTGTGGGTGGTGGATCGAATTTCAGCGGCATTGCCTATCCTTTCCTGCGAGAGAACCTTAAGAATGGGCAGAGGACGCGATTGGTGGCGGTTGAACCGGCAGCAACTCCTTCGATTACACGAGGGACATATGCTTTTGATTATGGCGATACTGCCAAAATGGCGCCCATCGTCAAGATGTTCACCCTGGGATCAGATTTCATTCCCGCTGCCATTCATGCCGGAGGTTTGCGGTATCATGGCATGGCGCCATCTTTGAGTGCCTTGTGCGATGCAGGACTTATCGATGCGATTGCCGTTCATCAGTTGGGAACCTTTGAAGCGGCAGCGATTTTTGCCAGAACCGAAGGTATCCTGCCAGCGCCAGAATCTGCCCACGCTATCCGGGCAGCCATAGACGAAGCCCTTCAGGCAAAAGAGGCTGGCGAGAAACGGGTGATCGTCTTCAACTTATCCGGGCACGGTCATTTTGATCTCAGCTCATACGAAAACTACTTGTCAGGTGCGCTGGTGGACTATACCTACCCGGAAGAGGCGATCAGCACCATCGAAGAACGTTTGCCGAAGGTGTCTTACTAAAGAGCAACAGAGGCGCAGGTGACAAAACCTGCGCCTCACTTTTTGCTGAACAATTAATCTGCTACCGGGAATGTCACATGGAAAGTGGTGCCCTCTCCCAGTGCGCTTTCGAACCAGATCGTGCCGCCCTGCATTTCGACCAGGTTTTTGGTGATGTTCAAGCCCAAACCGGTCCCGGGCATATCGCTGGATTTGGCGGATTCTGTCCGGAAGAATTTTTGGAAAATCATCGTCTGGTCTTCTGCTGATATCCCCATACCGTTGTCTTTCACTGATATGTGAACGACATTGGGAGCGCCTTCTGCATCCCAAATGTTGGGCGATTGTTCGGCGGTGAAGGTGACGATGCCGTTTTGGCCGGTGTATTTATTGGCATTAGATATCAAGTTGGTGATAATCTGCACTACCCTATACCGATCCGCCCAAATCGGGGGCAGGTTTTCTTCAATTTCTATCAGCAGTTGTTGTTCCTTACGCTCAATCAAAGCAGATTGAGAACGGATGACTTCGTCCATTATTTTTTTCAAATCGAGTTTGGCGAAATCCAGGCGTAACCGGCCAGCTTCAATGCGGCTGACATCCGAAAGGTCTGATACCAGCACATTCATGCGTTCGACATTGGAGCGGATGGTATTCAAGAAATTATCCTGGGCTTCGGTAACCGGACCGACAGCCTTGGCGAGAAGCAGATCTGTGTACCCCTTGATGGATGTCATCGGATTCTTTAATTCATGTGACACGAATGACACAAATTCACTTTTGGCGATATTGGCGCTTTGCACTTGAGAATACAGGTCGGCGTTGGCGATGGCAATGGACGCGTGATCACTCAAGCGGGTCAGGAATTCTATGGTTTCTTCATCGATTGGATCGGCTTCCAACATTTCAAGGATAATTACGCCAATGGGGGCGTTTTCACGGTTGATAGGGATGATGGTCTGTCGTTGGCAATTGGGAAGCATTGAATCTTGATTATTTTCAATAGTAATAGATTGTGCCTTGCCGGTTTCCAGAATATTTTGGATATTGGGGTAGTGGTTGATGGAAAGGATTTCCTGTTTGGGTAGACTCGCTTCCTCAGGATAGCCCTCAGAAGACATGATGGTGATGGTTCGTTCGGGTAGATTGACAGAGCCAATGAAAGCGGCGTCTGCATGTGAGCGCATCATGGCGTGATCCAGGGTGATTTGCATGGCGCGGGCAATATCAAGACTGGTGTTGAGCTCGCGGTCAATATTCTGCATGATGGAGAGCTCTTCGACACGTTCTGACAATGCCTGGTCAGTCTGGGTATACAATTCGGCGTTTTCGATGGCGATGGCGGCTTGTCCGGCAAACGCCTGGAGAATTTCTCGGTCAACTTCGGTGAAGGGCTGGCTATTTGTTTTGTTGATGGTTTCAATGACGCCAATCACCTCTCCCTGGCTGATCAAAGGGGCAGTCAACATGGATTTGGTCTCAAATCCCGTTGAGGCATCGACCTGCTGATTCCAAGCATCGGTGGTCAGGATTCTGTTATTGATAATTGATTTTTTTTCGCTGACGGTTTGCCAGGCAAACCCTGACCCTTTTTCGATCGGTTTATTTCTCAATTGGTCTGCTACAGGCCCGGTGACAACCCGAAAGTAAAGATTTTCTCTTTCTTCATCGAATAAAAGCAGGCTGGAGGCTTCGCAATCCAGCATGGCTTCTGCCCGTTCAACAATGGTATGAAGCAGAAAATCTACATTGAATGTAGAGGTAATTTGTTGGGTTACCTCATTCAGCGCAGAGAATTGTTTGGCACGCTGGTTAGTTTCATCGATCAGGCGGGTTTTTATGATAGCGCCCGATGCCTGTCCGGCAATGGATTCAAACATACGCCGCTGGGTGAAGGTGAATGTCATGGCCGGATCTCGCGTTGCAATGCTCATCACACCGATGGTAGCATCACTGGTCTTCAGGGGGGTACCCATCCAGGCATAGACATCTTCTTTTGAATCGGGGTCAATCTCCAGGCGGAAATTTGTAGTAGTGAGGGTGTCACCTGTGCTGATTATTCGCTGCAGGGCTGAAATCGCAGGCACGAAAACGTTCTCTTCGGCTGTGATGCGATTATAGTCTTTTACTACAAACAGGTTCAGAAAACCTTGAATATCTGCGTCATAGAGTTGGATGATAAATTCGCTGGAAGGGATGATCTTACTCGTTTGGAAATAGACCAATTCGAGGATATCGTTCAACTCAAGGGTGAGGTTCACTCCTTCGGAGATGATGCGAAGGACGTCCATTTCACGCAGACGGTTTTCCAAATTCTCTACCACTGAGTTGCGTTCGATGGCAATGGCTGATTGACGCGAAACGGTCTGCAAAAAATTCAGTTGCGACGGAGAAAATGCTTCTTCTGCACTGTGCGATAGAGCAACCCATCCACTTAACTGCCCAGCCTGACGACCGGGCAAGACTATAAACAGATTGCAATCAATTAATTTGATTTTTGCCTGTACGGCTGAAAGAACTGGCGGTATATCTGTGAGATCAATGAATACACTTT
>DSBE01000067.1 GCA_011053085.1 Chloroflexota bacterium | reverse complement strand
CGTCAGCGTATGGCGATCATGCAGCGCAACATTGCTTTTGAAAATGATGCCGCCGGTTTTATCGAAGAATGGCGTGAAAGCGAAGAAGAACTGTCGCAGCGCATTGACAACGCTCGCAAGATCGTGGAGCAGGTGAAATTCACCAACCGCGACCTGCTGACGATCGCCTCCTTGACCGCTTCGATGGCAGTCGACGGACACCGCGCAGACCTGGTGATCCTGAAGGCGGCGCGCGCGCAGGCTGCGTTTGAAGGGCGTTTGTCGATCACGTCACTGGATATCGCGCTGGCGGCAGAACTGGCGCTGCCGCATCGTATGCGGCGCGGGCCTTTTGACATTGCCGCCATGGATGTAACCCAGCTGCAGGGCAAGATTGATGAACTGCAGGGTGCTATGGCTGAAAAAAGCGAGGAGTCTGCTGCGGCAGAACAGCAAGAAGTCTCAAAAAAAGCGTGACAGCGTCGCCGGAACCCGGTCAAAGTGACGCTGATATGCCAGACCCGGGAGACACACAACCCACCCCGCAATCGCTGTTTGGCGATAGCAACGCGCGCTGGTGGGATGACGGCAAAAAAGTGCGCGTGGGCGAAGCCTTCAAGCCGCGCCAGTTAAATACCCCCATTGACCGCATGGTGCGCAAGCGCGGCGGACGCCGCTCCAACACGCGCATGGAACAACGTGGTCGCTATGTCAAAGCGCGCCCAGTGAACGGCAAATTGCGCGACCTGGCTTTCGATGCCACCATCCGCAAGGCGGCGCCCTATCAATCGCGCCGCGCGCATCTGCTGGACGAGGTAGCGTTTGCTGTCAAGCCGGCGGATTATATGGAGAAGGTGCGCGTGCGCAAATCCGCTAACCTGATCCTGTTTCTGGTAGATGCCTCCTGGTCGATGGCGGTCACCGAACGCATGGAAGCCACCAAAGGCGCGATTTTGTCGCTATTGCAGGACGCCTATCAGCGCCGCGACCGGGTGGGGTTGATCATTTTCCAGAAAGACCGCGCTACCCAGGTGTTGAAACCGACCAACTCTGTGCTGCAGGCGCATCAGGCGCTGCGAGATATTCCCATTGGCGGAAAGACCCCGTTGTCGGCTGGCTTGCAGATGGCGCATGGCGTGCTGCAGCAGGAGATGTACCTGCACCCGGATGTGCAGCCGCTGCTGCTGGTGATGACGGACGGCGCGGGCAATGTGTCGATGGGCAATTTGCCGCCGCAGGAAGAAAGCCATTTCATCGCTGAAAAAATCGCCGAGATGGATGTACACACCGTGGTGGTCAACATGGAAAGCATGCATTTCGACCAGGGGTTGGCGGCACAGCTGGCAAAACACCTCGATGCGCCGTGTTACTCGTTGGAAGAGATCCGCGCCGATAACCTGTATGACACGGTCCGCAGCGAAATGCAGGCAGCCCGGCGCACAGTTCAGGGGTAAACAAACAGACTGGCAGCGTATAGAGCGGTTGTTTGTTCAATTATCGGCACTGCAAAACGGCACTTGCCCGTCTGGGGGTTGAATGATAGACTTAATCAATGTACTGGAAAGAGACCTATGGCGCCGATTTCTGAGCAGCGACGTAATCTGCGGTTTTTATTCATCCTGATCGTTCTGATCACCATCCCTTGTTATTGTCTGGGGATCGTGGTGTTGCGCCTGGCTGACCGCGTCAGCAACATTGTGCCGGTTTCGCCGGAAGAATTGTCAACGCCGGATGACACTGTGCCCACGGCCATTGTCGCTACTGCAACGTTTACAGCGGTGGTCACATTGCTGCCGACCGAGACCCTGGCGGCAACCGCGACCCTGACGCGCGTGCCTACGTTGACCCGAACACTGTTTTTAACCCCGACTCCTACCGCCACCCTGACCTTTACACCGACGCCGACACCAACGCTTACCGCCACCCCCACCGATACACCGACGCCAACGCTGACGTCCACACCAACAATTACACCTACTGAAATTCTACCCCCCAGAAATGAAGGGGGAAGATAACAATGCGCGAACGATATCGGGTGATTCTGCCAATCATTGTCTTTGCCATGCTGCTGCTGCTGGCTGGCGGCTGCGACCTGCTGCCGGGCGGTGAGTTTTTGGGGTTGCCATTGACGCAAGCCACGCCACGCCCTACAGAAACCCCCGCGGTAGTGCAGCCCACTGCCACACCGGAACAGGAAGAGCCGGAGGAGATTGAAGAAGAACAGCCTGCGGTAGAGACTTTGCTGGTGTGGGTGCCGCCATTCATGGACCCTGACAGCGACAGCGACGCCGGGCGGTTGCTGTCGGCGCAGCTTGATCTATTCGAAGCCCTGCATGAGGATGTCAACGTAGTCGTACGCGTGAAAGCGGAGACCGGTTCTGCCAGTTTGGTGGAATCGTTGGTGTCTACTTCGGCGGTGGCGCCACTGGAATTGCCCTCGTTGGTGGTGTTAGGCCGCCGAGACATGGAAAATGTGGCTCGCAGAGGCTTAATTCTACCGCTGGGCGACTATTCTAATATCATTAATGAGCTCGACTGGTTCCAATACGGCCGCACGATATCCGTAATCAGTGAGAGTTCTTATGGCTTGCCGTTGGTTGGTGAAAGCCTGGTCATGGTAGTGCGCTCCACGGAGTTCACCGGGCTTGCGAACAATTGGGCAAGTTTCATCGAAGCCGAAACACCGGTTGGTTTTCTGGCGAATGATCCTCAGGCGACCCAGGTGTTGTTGTATTACCTGGCGCTGGAAGGCAGGCTGGTTGACGATGATAACCAACTTGTGCTGGATGAAACACTGCTTACCCAGGTGTATACCGTTTTTGCAGAAGTGGCAGCCGCCGGGATCATTCCAGAAGAGGTTACCGAGGCCAGTTCTTTTGAAGCACTTTGGGACGGTTTTCTGGTGGGTAACTATCCGATGGTGATTGTTCCCAGCACCTTCGCGCTGCAAGAGAAACCAGCCGATACCTTTGTCATTCCGGTCACCCCCATCACCAATTATGATTACACCCTGGGGCGAGGATGGATGCTGGCGCTGGCTGATCCATTGCCGGAACGCCGCGAGCTGGCGGTGGAACTGGCGGAAGTGCTGGCGGATGGGCGTTTTACCGGGCCGTGGAGCCAGGCGTTGGGGTATTTGCCCATGCGGCGTGTTGCCCTTGACCTGTGGGGCAGCTCCACCCAGGTGCAGCGCTATTCAGCAATTTCTCTGTCTGCCAATCCCTATCCATCGATTGAGATCATCAACCAGGTCGGACCGATTCTGCAAGAAGGGTTACTGGCGGTTTTGAATCAGACCTTATCAGCCGAAGAAGCCGCCGCAGCCGCGGCCGCGAAGCTACCACTGGAGGATTGAAATGTCACTTTGGCGAACCTGGCAGCAAGCTGAACCGAAATGGAAGGCACTGTTCATCGGCGGATGTTTTTTATTGATGACTGTTCTGCTTCTTTCACCGCTGTTCTCGGTAGGCGCGCATAATCTGTCTGCTGTGGAAGAAGTTGTTAATGAGCAAGGCATTGAAAGCGATGAAGAAACACCCAGAGACCCCACCAATGGCATCATTGCGCTGGGGGTGCTGCTGGTTTTGATTGTGGTGCTCAGTACCACCCGTATCCTGACATTGGATCGCCAGCACCGGCCTCATTTGCGCCAACCGCACAACCACAAAAACGGCCAACCAACCGCAGAATAACCGCGAAAGCAGTCTATCAGATTTCGATAGCGATCAACGGCACCAGCATTTCGGTGCGTGACAGGCCGCCATGCCGGCCGATGATGGGGTTGGGGCGGTCAGACCACCACAGGTAGCTTCCACCTTTGGGCAGCACCAGCCAATCACCGATGCGTTCATGGCTGTGAGGATGGGGAGTGCCCTGCCCGAACAAACCGGCTTGCAGGGCATCCTGCGCCGGAACCATAGCGAATTCATCCTCGCTCCAATGCTGGTAGAAGCGCTGCCGGAAGGTGTCGCGCATGCCGGGGCGGGTATAGATATAGGGTAGGCGGTTATCGCCTGAGGGGGGCATGGCGAGTGTTTCCAAAATGTCCTTGTGCTGGTTGAGGTCATAATGCGGGTCCTTGGGTGTCACCAAATGGCCGTGATCGGCGGTGACCAGCACGAGCGTATCCGCAGGGCCGTGCTGTTTCAACCGCTGAATGGTGCGCAGCAGCCTGAGGCCGAAGGCTTCGAATTGGGCAGCCATGCGTGGATTGTCTGCGCCGTAGCGGTGGGCAAGGCCGTCATGTTCGCCCCAATACAACCAGTTGAAGGAAGCTTGTTGGGGCTGGCCTGCCAGCGCTTCGGTGAAATTGAACCACATGTCAGACAGGGGCTTGTAGGGCAGTCGCTGGGCACCTTTGTCCAACATGGTGGACAGTCCTGAGTTGACGATGCTGCTGTGCTGCAAACTGCGCATTGTGACACCGAGATCTGCCAGGTGGCTGCCGATCAATGGGGCGGATACAAAATCATTGACATCAAAACCCATCTGGTAGAGCAGTCCGGCCTGGCTGAAGAATTCAGTGGGTGAGTGAAAGATCATGTTGCCAATCACGCCCAGATCTTTGAGCCACATTTCATAGCCAAGTATCCCATGGGCAGCCGGTGCGACTCCCGTCCAGAAGCTGGTCAGGGCAGCGGCGGTGGTGGAAGGGGAGATACTGGTAAGGGGGGTGACGGCCGCTTGTGCCAGAACCTGCTGCCAGAAGCGTTGTTCAGTGGGCCGGCTGTCTTCCTGTTGCAAGTAATCGCACAACCAGTCATAGCCCAGGCCATCGATCAGCACCAGGGCGATATGGCGATACTGCCTGGGAAACACACGCGCTTCGATCTCGGGCAGCAAACGCCCTTCGCCAAAAGCGGTCTGGGTGAGGTGATATGCGATGGAAGGCGTGATGTTGGCAATCGAGCCGCCGCCATAAAACGGCTGCAGAAATTCCTGCGGCAGGTCAAGCGGTAGTTTGTGCTGTTGATACTGCTCGATCAACGTCTGTTGAAATGGGTCATTGCTGGGGTACATGCCTTGCCTCCGAATTAAGATACAATCAGCGTATGCGAATTATTGTACCGCAAGGAACCGTCGATTTTGACAGCCTGGGCGCATTGGTGGGCGGATTCGTGTTGGAAAATGATACCTTGCCGGTGATGCCCGAAGCCTTCACGCGCCAATGCAAAGCGCTGGTGGCTGTCTACTGGCACAAACTGCCCCTGTCCCCGCGTGAGCGCTGGTGGGATGATGATAAGCAACGCTGGCGGGTGCCGCTGTGGCAACGCATGACCCCGGGTGTTGATTTTCTACAGAGTCTGCAGATGACAAAGTGGCTGCAGGCGGAGAACAGGCCACTCGACGGATTGTTCGCCAGCTTGCTGCTGCTGGGCGTCTATGCCAGCACCAACCACCTGGACAGTTTTTCGATGGTGGATGAGGTACATGGTGCGGTTGACTATCTGGTAAAAAAGGGCGCCGATGAGGGTTTTGCGCAACACTGGCTGCAGGCGCAGGGAGAGCAAGCCAGACCGCTGCCGCGCTTTGTCAGCGGATCTCTTTCCGATGAAGACGCTTCGTTGGCGCAGATTCCGCGCTGGCAGTCGCTTTTGATGGAAGCGGTGTGCCAGGCAGCCCGTGACGGGGGAGCGGCTGTGTATCTGGCGGGCGGTATGGTGCGGGATTTGTTCCTGTCACGTCCCAGCCATGATCTTGATTTCATCATCGATGGGGAGGCGATCCCTGTGGCAAAGCAGTTGCAGCATACATTCGGCGGCAGATGTGTCTTCCATCGTCCGTTCGGCACCGCCCGCTGGGAGATTCATGAAGCATTGCCACATCTATTGGCGGCATTCCCTCAGTTTGCCGACATAGACCAGAATGATCTGCCTGAGAGTGTTGATATGATCAGCGCGCGCACAGAATGGTATCCGAAAGTCGGCCGGCTGCCGCAGGTGCGCCTGGACGGCATCGAACTGGATATGCAGCGGCGCGATTTTTCCATCAATACCCTTGCTTTGCGGGTGGATGTACACCCCTGCCAATGGATGGATGTGTGCGGCGGCAGGCAAGACCTGGCTGCTGGTATCATCCGTGCCTTGCACCCGCGTTCCTTTGTTGATGATCCCACCCGTTTGTTCCGTGCGGTGCGCTATGAACAGCGGCTGGGGTTTTCTATCGAGGTTGAAACCTTGCGCTGGATGGCAAATGGAAAAGTTATGCTGCCAATGGTATCCGGTGACCGTATCCGTCATGAATTGGACCTGTTAATGGCAGAAGACCAGCCCGCGGACGTATTCCGGCGCTTGCATTCACTGGGGCTGCTGGCGGCTTTGGTGCCGGGTTGGGGCTGGCAGGAAAAAAAGGCGGCGCTTTTTGATGCCTTGTTACAGAACCCGCTTCCGCCAGGTTGGCAAATCCCCGGCATTAACCACCTGTCTGGCAAGGAGTTCGGCGCGTATGCCTTGCTGCTGGTAGATTATCCATCTTCAATAATCTGGGCGGTCAGCGAACGGCTGTTGTTTTCGGCTGAGCAGCAGCGACAGTTGTGGCTGTTGCTGGATGTGCTGGAAAAGCAAGAAAATTTGCGATGGTTGTCTGCCAGTAAATTCACCGCTGCGCTCGAAGGCTTGCACGAAAGTATGCTGTATGTATTACATCATCTGTGGCAGGACGATGCGGAGTTGTCGGAGAAATTAGCCGCTTTTCGCAAGATATGGCGTTGGCAGGCACTGCATATTG
>DSBE01000316.1 GCA_011053085.1 Chloroflexota bacterium | reverse complement strand
GCTTTGGCTGGTGTGTTTACAACAGAGGAACTAAGCACCTGCCGTACCACGGACTTTAGCTTGTTAGTTTGCGCCTGGAAACGAATGTTGGATTCCAGGAAATCATTGACTAACTGAACCGGGGTATATGTGGACTTATGATCGTCATAATACAAAATCGCGCGCTTGAAGCTATCAATAACCGTGCGCGGACCTTCGCCCAAGTCACGGCGCTCAGTGATTTGTCCAATGGCGCGCAACGTGTTCTTATCCAAAATCTGAGCAGCAGTCTTGTCAAGTTTGAAAGTCTCTACATAGCATCGCCATAATTCGGCCGGGAACTCCATCGTGTAAATATCTTGCAGGCGGTAATACAGGTTGTCTTTCTTCAGCCTGTGGAGCACATCCCGGCCTTGTTCTTGAATCACCGACTCAGCGTAGTCAGGAATGCTTAACACAACACCTAACGTATTAGAACGTGTATCCAATCCCCACACAAACTCACGGAATTCTTGGATGATCCGCCGCAGATTAGCGCCTTTGCTAAAGTACTGCTGAAACTCATCAGGAAAAAGCACTAGGCCCTTGAAGCCAGCCCGTAACACAATAGCAGCGGCGGCGTCAAGGAAAAACAGCAAGTTCGAAGGGGTCAATTCCAACACCAAGCTTCCGCCTTCTAACATATCCGTCAGCATACCTATGGCGGTCACTTTGGCGATACCATGCTCACGTGCATAACGCTCGGCCATTTCTTCAAGCGTCGCGGTTGTATACTTTTGATATACCTCGTCCAGATCAGCAATCAATCCTGGCTGTCTTCTTTCTAAACGGAACTTCACCCAACCATACGTTGCGTTCAACATATCCAACAATGAAGCGCAATAGAATGGAGGCACCGCCACAATATCTTGGTGCTCACATTCGTGCCACAGGAAGGCTAAAGTGCTGGTTTTCCCATATCCATAATCTGCGACTATCAACCCTTTTGGGGTTTTTGCATTGGTCACCAATCTGACAATACGTTTGCTAAAGTCGCCGGTGTCTCCCATCGGAATGAAAGTCGCGATATGTTTGGCATAGTCCGCTTCTACTTTGGCTGTGCGATGCAATAAATCGTCGGCATTGACGGTGGAAAGAACCACCTCTTTATCCAAAATTGCTTGTAATCCTTCCAGCATAGTTACACTCCTTGAAGTAAATGCGGATTCAACAATTGCCATAAATCGGTAACAGATGCGCGCTCCCGAAATGCCCCTATGCTGCCCAGGTTTTCCATAACCTTGTACCAATCCTGATCTGCCAACTTAAGCTCTACATAGGGTATGTAGTCGTCAATCATGCGCCGTGTGATCACTACGGCATAGCGAATATTCTGGAAACTCAATTGCTTGCGCACATCCCGATGCGCAGTGCGATCAGGCAGACAATTGTCTACCACAAGACCCTCAATCGCCATATCCTGCAAGTCATTGATCTGTTCTATATGAGGGATGTATCGGTAGCTCATTTTGTCCGCTATACTCCACCCTAGAAATGTTTTGCCCACGCCAACATGACCAAGAAGATTAACAACTCCTGGAATACGCAAAGCTCGCTGCAAAGCGGTCATTGCCTCAACCTGAGAAGGCGTCAGCCATGCTTCAGTCCGGTGTGTTTTGATTTGATTCAGCAGACGTATAAACTCGCTCATCGCAATCAAACAAAATCTTCCAGTGTAGGCGCTCGATACAGCGTGAGATATCGTCCCCACCCACCGCCAATTCCCTTTTCAAGGTAATCAAATTGGGCGACAGCGTACTCAAGCACGCGGTCAAAGCTATCTGGTTCTAACAAACACACCTGACAGATTGCGTCGCGCCGTTCATCAGTTAGCAAGAAATTCACGCCATAATCCGTTTCATACAGGCGATAAACAAAATCCGCACTAAGAATAAAGAGTTCTGGTGGGCAAAAGGTGCGACGGGAAAACAACTCTGAGGATTGCTTAATAACTCTGGGGAATAATTCATCAAGCCAAAGAAATGTACCCCCGACAGTCTTTGTGCTCACTGAAATATCAGAACGTTCAAACCT
Organism: Chloroflexota bacterium; assembly: GCA_011053085.1. Lineage (GTDB taxonomy): Bacteria > Chloroflexota > Anaerolineae > Anaerolineales > Anaerolineaceae > SpSt-1165. The sequence goes on along the minus strand of DSBE01000316.1, from coordinate 4,664 downwards.
CATCCGTGCGAGGCCCTCAATCTCAGATGCTAAGTCTTTCTTTCCCTGAGAGTCCACCTTAAATGCGCCTCGTTGCCAAAGATTATTACATATTGTTCGATAAGTCCAAGAAAAGCAATGTATTTGAGGTACTTTCTCATCCCAAAGTATATATTGATAGCCATGAACAATATCAGGGAAAAGGTCTGGTTTGTTCATTTCCAACTCAGATATAAGTTTACCTCTTGTTGTAAGCAGATTTGCGTCTGTCTCTACAAGATTTAACTCTCGCGCCGTCATCAATGCTTCTAGACGCGCGCGGTCTCTTATCGTGAAACCAAGGGTTTCTGCGTAACTAACGACTTCATCTATAGTACTCAAGTTGGGATAAGTATCCAACGTAGCAAAGATAGCCACCATATCTCCGGGGTGGGCATTACGGATGTGAAAAACAAAATCACTAGGCAAGATAGATCTCCTCAAACAATTGATAATAGCGTGGTGATTTCCAAGCGATCAGGGAAGCTATCGCTTCTTTACCCAAAGTTGTGTTATGGTCTATCGTTTCCATTACAGCAACTAGGTTGTGAAGACTGCGATACAATCGTCTTTCGCTGAGAAGGTGGAAATCTTCACAGAAAGGGCAAGTATGTCCTGTACGTTGCTTTATTTGTTCAAACTCAACCTGACTTAGGGAAGAATTTCTCGTACTTCGGTGGGAAACATTATAAGCCCGTGTAAAGGGCATGTAAGCCTTCCCATAGCCAGCGGAACGTTGCCAAGCCAAACTGTCAAAACTATAGATTCCCAACTTTTGAAACGCATGAATCAAGGGTGGCGTCGAGACACCAAAAGTGTGCAAGTTTATTCCGGCTTTAGCCAATTCTGTAGTGATGTGAATAACATTTTTAGCCGAACGCTCGTCGGCCACATTGATACTGTTGTTAGATCCATTCGTCCCAAAACTACCAAACCCTATATACTTAACTCCCATTTCCCGATAAGCGGCTATACAACGATTAACCTGTTCAAAAGTATGTCCCTGAATCACCGGTATAGAATATTCCTGAATTCGTGAGGGCATTTCAGCAAAGAACATTTTTGACGCGGTAATCGTATCACTAACTTTGACATCTACCGTTTCCACAGTGTCAATGGATGTTGGTACATGGTCTGGCAAAACATACCAATCTGCCCACTGATTTTCAGGATTGCGGTAATAGTCCCGTAAAGCCACGTATAAATCATCAAAGGTGATTTTACCCTGTTGTGCATAATACCCACCAGAATCGAAGTATACCGTCGCGCCCCGTTTTTCCTTGAGTTCCTCACGAACGATCTTCAACGTCGAAGGCGAAGAAAACAATGGCGTGACCAAAACGCACGCAAAGGGGTTGCGTGGATCGCCGCTTTCATCCCACAAATGGAGTAGTTTGCGCAGCAAGCTGGCATCTACTGTTAATGACGTCACTAATTGCACTGATTCTCCTTCATCCGTCAAAGAAACCGGTACCGATGTCGCGTAAAAGGTCTACCTCATCGTGAGTATCATATTGTATCCCATTATCCCAATGTTCAATCTCTTTCTGGCGTTGGGCTAACTTTGTACCAAATAGATCCCCAAAATCTAAACTTGTCTCTGGCAGTTCTCGATCACGTATCCAGTAAACGTTGTTCCCAATGTTAAAAAAGCGGTCGTCAGTATATAAAGCGGCGGCTACAGAACCGGGGACTACCTTCCAAGTTTTCAGTACTCGGTCAACGATGATGTCAGCGTGTAAAGGTTTACCTGCTTCAGTCAAAACGCGATAGGCTGCATTGGCGAGGCTGCCATCATTTTCAAGCCCCCATTCTGCCAAGCCAAAAATCCCATGTCCAACACGGACAAAAATATCCGGATGACGCCCCAACTCTGCGTGGATATTGTGAGGTTCTCTATGTAACTCAGGCGGAAGTAAAGCATTAGCGCGTTCTGTTATTGTTTCATAATGTGCAGATTCACCGATTTCCCGAAGTGCCAAAATTATGCCACCCAAACGTTCCCATCCACGTTTTCGGAGACTACAGATCTCTTCTGTAATTTGAATCTCGGTACATATGCGTAAACACCTATACAGAGAAGCGTCGTTTAATTTACTCCGATAGCTGTGATAGAATTCTGTTTGTTTGAATCTTGTCATCAATTCGGTAAGCGATAAGGGGATCTTTTCTTGCTCTAAAAAGGATAAAAACTGCTTCTGGATTCTTTTAACCAAGTGTAGCGGTAAAGTCTTGAGTCCCCATCCATTTAGTGATGAAGAGTGTTTAACTGTGTCTCTAACACTGAATACAAGCATCGCGACTCGAACTGGATTCAAGTTTCCCACAACTAGATGCTGTTGTATGGCCGTATCCACTTCTTGCTCGCTGATTAAGCCATGCGCTTCGGCAAGCAGATAATCCAGCAAAACCACTAATGGTTCGATTTTTCTCAAGCTTTTTCCGTGTCGAAGTTTTTTCTCGGCCCGTTTCTGGATTTGCCGTATACGTTCGCGAGTGACGTTAAATTGCTCCCCCAACTGCTCCAAAGTCAAGCTCTCACTTTCCAGTCCGTAACGTCCATAAATTACTTGTCGTTCGCGCCTTGTCAAAACAACACACCAATCATTAATAAACGCATCCAACGGGGTACCCTCAAATATCTTTAAATAAACTGGTCCAAGCCCTTGCCCCGCAATCTCACAGTTCAAAACAGAGGTTTGCTGTTTAAGCAACCAGTTGATATAGTAGTCCAGACGTTCTTGTAATAATTCCACGGTAGAAAAGTGAAATTGTTCAAGGGGCTGCTCTAGCAAAGCTCCTATAGACTCAATTTGGTACGAGGACAATTCAGTATACATACGTTCAGGTAAGGCCAAACGATTAATCGAAATCTCGTCCAAGGGTAAACTGGAGGCGCTTTGCAACACTTGCTGATCAAGCAAACTCGCAATTGTGGTTTTCAACTGAGGGGACTGTGAATGAGACGCCAGCCCCAGCAACTCAAAGCCAATGGGAGATGTAGGGTTACTGTCACCACTAAGTACCGGATTAGACGCCAACAGGGAGAGTTGCAAAGTCTTTGAATCTTTGTACTGATTCGCCGCGTCGACAAATGCTTTGGGTAAAGGGCAATGTATCAAATACTGTGATAATGCAGCAATAATCTCATTGAGCGACATTTCACCTATGTTTTTGACGGCTAGTATTTCCTCGGGATTCATAAGAAAGAGCTGTTCAACAGTATTTGTCCCTACCCGTTTTAACATATTGTATGATCGTGAGGAAAGTCCCAAATGTTCAATCGGATGTTGTGCGGACACCAGAGCAAGAATTTCCGCCTCGGAAAGAGGTTCGCATTCTTCAACTAATGTAGGAGGAGCTTGTTCTGGTAGAAACGCAAAAGCTGATTTTGTCTTCAATGCTTCGTACTGCATTAATAACTCAATGAAGTCTGCGGACAAAGAGTGTTTCGTCAGATATTGTGATAATCGCACACGAACAATCTTCACTGACGATTCACCCAGGTTTCGTACATCCAACAATTCCGCATCAGTCATCAGCGCAAGATGCTCAATGGTATGTACGCCCCAACGCTTTAAAGCCCGGTAGGGGCGCACAGGAAGCTCTAGCTCTTCAAGGTAATGTTGCTTAGGAAATTGTTTGAGGTACGTTTCTATAGACAGAGATGCCTCTTCTTGTTCTACAGGCTGATTTTTCTCCGGTAGGGGATGCCTACTCAAATACAGAGCTAATTTTTCACGAACTTCTGCCAATGCCGTTTCTCCAAAATTCCGAATAGACAGCAGATTATCGTCGTCCATAGCAACTAACTGTTCAATAGTATCAATGTTACTACGTCTGAGCGCATTATAGATCCGTACAGAGAAACCCAGCGCCCCGATAAATATGGGTAAGTTATCTGGCAAAGGATGATAAGCAAGATACTCTGCTAACTTTTGCTTAATCTCCTTTAACAGCCCCGAACCTATACCGCCTATCAATAAAAGAGCACGATCGTCTGCTGTAGCCAACAATTCTACGGTATCGATTTTTTCCCTGCGGAGGCGACGTTCAACAGAAGGCGGCAGACCTAAAACAGCAATGTCTGTCTTTTGTGGATTTGATGGTACGGGCACATAATTTGGTAAAAGGTGTTCTTTTGGCTTTTGTCTGATCTTCTGCCTTTGTGCCGTTTCTCTGGTGCGTGTTGGCACAGCACGTGAAAGATACTCTGTTAGCCTTTGTTTAATCTTCTGTAAATTGCCTGAGCCGATACCATCTATGGATAAAAGATCATGCTCACTTACTGTGGCCAGAGATTCTATAGTGTTTATGTTTTCCCTACGAAGGTTACGCTCAACGGAAATTGACAAACCTAGAACCGCAATATCCGTCACCTTCGAGCTAGATGTTTCAGACATTATGCTTAATACTCCAACCTATCAATCAACACTTACCTATCCTGGTTCACCTTCGGCAACATATTACTGGAGAGATCGCTCTTAGATATAACTACCAAAATTTGAGCCACGCGATGTTCCACTTTGGCAGGATAGTGATCCCGCGCCGGTTATTCTATCGTGAAAGGCGGGCTTTGCAACACCTGACTTGCGGGGTCTGTCAAATTCGCGTGTGGAGAAAGACAGGCTATAATCCTTTCACCG
>DSBE01000006.1 GCA_011053085.1 Chloroflexota bacterium | reverse complement strand
GATCGTGGGCGTAAATAGCGCGCAACCAATCGCGCTCATCCTTGTAAAGGCTTAATGGATAGACAATTTCACGGACCTTTTCATCTAATCTTTGAATTTGCTTTAGGTAGTCTTCGGTTTTTTGTTCGGCAATGCACTGTTCCAAACTTTCCTGCAATGTTGGCGTTTCTTTCAGAAGGCGAATAAAAGTCTTGACAGCTTCTGGCAAAACTTTATTCCATAAAGAGTCTAGCTCCCAGTCTATCACGTCGCATTTACCCCGAAGTAGAGTAACTAAGTCCAGATCTATCTGAAAAACATCGTAAACCAAGCAGCGCCCTAACAGGCGTACAGCGTCCTCATACAAGGCCAAAAATTCCACAAATTGCGGAGAGAAGCACAGGCCGTTTCCACCTTCATGGATTTTTCTATCCCACACTCCAGGAGATAGTTTTTTCCTTCCTTTAATTTCCCAAATTACAGCGCGCTGTTCTTCTTTGAAGACATGAAGATAAACTCGCGGTTCATAATAACTCAGTGCGGACGCATAAACATCCGTGCTCTGAACGGGTAAGGTGTGCTTAACATGCAGTAAGCGACACTCGGTTTTGGTTGCACTCTCAATATCTTGGAATTTCTCATTATCACTGCCGACCGATTTCCTTAGTTCGGATTTGAGATTTTCAATTGTCGCGGAAGAAGATCCAGAGAAATAATAGATAGGCTCTACAGAAATACCCCAAGAGATAGCCCTGCGGCGGCACAGCGGCATAGATTTGCGTTTCAATGCTTGTGCTAATTCGACCTCACGTCCTAATAAATAAGGTTCCAGTGTATGAGCTGTCAAGTCCTGTGTGAGCGCTAAGGCTGCTTTGTGCAAATCGGTCACAATCTGCTGGATGTTATTGTAAGTGTACCCAAAAGCAGCGGGACTTTGCGCCATTGCTTCGCGTATCGTGCGATTGGACTGCAGATCTTTCGTGTTCAAATCATTGGGTAAGATATACAGTCGCAACTCAGGTTGCCCAGCAGACTCCAACCAACGCCACCACAGCCGGGATCGCAACCGAGGCAACACATTTCCCACTGAATCATCTTTTTTGGAAAGGCTAGCAGCTTTTTCGAGGGGGGGCCAAAGTAACTGATATGCCTGTGTCCTTTCTGCACGTTTAGCCGCCTGATAACGCTTATCCCATTCTGAACGCCAGACCTGATACAAAGGGCCTGTCTTGACCGAAGAGACAGCTGCAACTGGCGCTACCTGTGCACCACCAAAACTCCAACCACCAGCAGAAACATCTTCACGTTTCCGTCCTTGCCCCTCGCCAACAGCCTGGAGCCATCTCTGAATAGATGAGTGTAATTTCTGAATCTCAGTCTCCCAGACAGGCTGATTCTTCCTAAGGTCTTCCAAAAACTTCTCCGCCCAGCGCAAAGATACCCGCTCATGGTTTAGTTGGAATTCCAAGTAAGCATACAGGCTTTTGCGCATATCTGCTGCCACAGATATCCCATTTACATATTGTGGAAGCCCCCACTCTTTGATAAAGCGCTCTATTTGAGATTTTCCAACTTCAACATAAGGTATTTGACCCTGATCGCTAAATTCCTCCATCTCATCAAGAGTTTCCCATGGGATGAGTCCTTTTTTTTGATCGAAAAGCACTTTGTGAACCAACCTTGCTGCCAGTAGCTGACGGGTCTCATCAATGGGAAGACGCAGTGCATAGCTTCCCATTGAGCCAATCACAAACTCGCGTGGAACTTCACCTTTTCGCAGGGGCAGACTGGCCTGATTGGCCCATAGTTCGTAAAATTTCTTACTAAGATCATCGTCCAACAAGGTGATTAAACAGCCGGCTATTGTAGAAAGCAACCCCTCTTCTGGTGCCACTTTACTGAGGTCGTATCCCCCCTCTTCTCCTTCACCATCAAAAACAAAGATCTCGTCAAAAATAAGTCCACTTGTTTTATGATCCAATTCAGATTGTCCAAGCCCTGGTGCATAACGCCACTGCACAACCGTGCCGCGTTGCAGCCGCTGTAACTCCCGCAATGTAGCAAAAGTACGCTCACCACGGCGTTTAGGAGTCAGATCATCTCGCCAATTAGCATTTGGCATTGCGAGATACAAAGCCATCCGGGCAATTTGAGTGGACCAATTACTACGAATAAGCTGCGCCACGTCCGCAATCAACCCGCTATTTTCGTCATTGAAAGAATCCGAAACCATGTATACAGAAAGTTCCTTGAGCATTCCAATGCTAGATTCCAATGCCGACCATAAACGAGATTGCACTTTACCTTCTCTCAAATCGGCAAAAACGGCTAAACGACCAACTGCACGTCCTGGTTTTGAAAGATACTGCCGATCGAACCAATTAACACCTTCGTGCCAGGAAAGACGACGTTTTTTATCAAGACCAAGATCAAGAATCACATCTGCAATATCTAAGTCTTGTCTCAAAGAAGGTTCCAGGTGTCCCTGTAGATTGTCTTGTGAGACACCTATGCACAAAAACCTCACATGAGAAATCTCCGCCTTCCAGTCAACACCAACACGTCCCCGCAGATAGTCTGCAACATGGCCTACTACCTCACGACCTGAGTCACCCAGACCGATGAATAACACCGGTCGCTTGCGCAACCAATCCAGATTCCCTAGTTCCTGACTCCAATTTGCGCTACCTTCTAACCACTGACGAAACATAGACTCGGAACTCATTTTTGCTGTCAAAGGAGCAATCTGAGATGGTGCCAGATCCTGTAGTTCTTGAGGTTTAGATTCTTCTTGGGAAGACTTTAGTTGCCTACGTTTAAAAAAGCTGCTGATACTAAGCAGACAGGGTAAAATCACTAAAAAACCCGAGAAAACGACAAAGAGAATAACATGAAATGAGTTCCTAATAAGCTGCAAGAACCGCGAAAAACCGTGCAAAGAGTCTTTTGATATAGGTGGCATTCCATTCTCCTAAATATGTAGCAGCCAAACGTCACAGTTGGGGCAAGGTTGTAGGATAGATGCTCCTTGCCCCAACCAGTGAACTCAAATCGCTTTCAAGCCGCTATAGGGCATTTCTCAAAGATGCGATCCTACTTACGGACACGCATCTTTCTTGCTAAATCATCGCGCTTACTATCTAATCGCTCCTCTAACATTAATTCAGCGACATTGGCCAAATCAGTATAGGCAATCTCATAATTCGCCGGTTCACCTTTGGGCTTTTCTACTTGAGTTCGAGCTTTGAGTTCGAGCTCCGTAATGCGATGATAGAGCAAGTGGATTACAGCCTGTTCATCGGGATCTCCAGCATTCTCGCCCCAAGGTACAAGTAATGCTTCAAGAAACGCAATCCATTCTTCGGGTTGCTTACTACGTTCAACATCCAAAATGCTCTGGTGAATGTGCCCGTAATCCAATAACCATTTTGCCCCTGGCGTCTGATCTTCACCAATCAATACAAACGCCCGAGCTACCTGGAATAAACTAGGAATTGACTCTTGCGGCTTGGTCAAGCGGAACGTACGTTTATATCTTTCTGCAAGACCAGGCATTTCAAAATCATACCAGTTCAAAGCCCCATCACTGTGCAACTTGATCCAACCTAACGCCCAACAAAAGAGGAACTGTTCCAATCGCTTGGGATGCTCAAGCAACATAACGACCCATGGGTGAAAAATGCGATATTCAATTCCACGCCGTTTGTGTAGTTTGCCCTCCCATTCCGCAGCATTTACCTCGGCCTGAAAATTATGGTTCAAATGCGGAGGCATATCCTGGTTATCTCGATATGCTTTTTGATAATCACCCCATACCTGAAATGCTTCCACGGGATAAAGATCATGTGTTGAAATAACCATACATTTGAAAGGATTTTCGCTATCAACTACTTGTACCAACGCCTTCAAATCTAATGGTGAATTCGGATCTTGACTACGATCAATCCGCAATTGCCGGGCCAACTCCTTAAGAAATTCTTGATCACGTGCCTCCATTTGATCTTGGTTAACAGCCACCAATTCTGCCCAGACGGCAGGCCCCCCCGCAAATACAGGACTTACTTCCATAAGTGGAGCTGTATATGCTTCTATCTGCGAAGCCACCTCTTGCGCCGTACTCTTGGACAGATGCTGGATAGCACGTGTCTCCTGTGGTAAGCTGCTAAACCGGCGTCGAGCATAGCCCCGCAAAGTTTCAAGATTGCGCTGTGTTAGATGCTGGCGTGCCTCGAAAGTCTCTTTTCCTGTCGGACGCTGTATCTCTGCTGCCTGCTCATCCCTAGGCTCAATGTGCAAGGTCAATTTGAACTCATCTTCCATATTCGAAAGTCTCCAATCAACCCCTTCCATCAACCGTGCTAATGCCTGCGCCTCTTCCTTAGATTGCTCCTCGGCCATCCATTCGTCAAGGCCTCCAACGCGGGTCTGAGCCTGTTCAAGTTTTTCGTCAGCCCGTCGAGTCTGTTCTACATCGCGACGCCGAGCATCTAAAGTGCTATAGAGGCCAGACACTCCAGAAGCCTCATCTCCAGTAGCCAATAGCCAAATCCAGCGTGCCAATTCATCACGCACTTGCACGGCATATTCACGCATCTCCCGCACAGTTTGTTCCACGACGTCCAGTAAAATTTCATCTTTACGAACATCTAGGACTTTCTGCTCTGCTTGTATATACCGACGTTGCACCTCCTGCACTTTAGGATCATCCATAAGGCCAAAGATGATTTTCTTTCCAGCATATTTTAGCATCGCCTGTTTCGCACTTTGACGATCACTTTCAACCTTCAACCTAGGAGAAATTCGCTGGCGTTCATCTCGTACCTTATCCATAAACCCTTTTTCAGCATTTCCAGAACCGGATAAGAATTGGTTGAATCCTTCAACTAGGCCATCCATGAGATCATAGGCATAACCTAATCGCCCGCTCTTGGTCCCACCATTAAGCGTACTCAGTACCCAGATATCCACCATCTGCCGAAAAATCTGAACTTGGGCCTGCCCACATTTTAGTAATGCCGCGCCAAAACTACCTCGGTTCTCTTGACCAGTTACAGTACGGAACCCATAATGCTCTGGAACAAAATTCTCCAGATATGCCTCAACCCGCTTAGGAAATCGCTGTGTAGGCTCTTTGATTTCCTTGCTGAGTTTGACTTGATCAGTGATTCTAAGTTTGACCTCACGAGAAATATCTTCTATTACTTGTCGCATATCGGCCCTTTCGCCCAAAGCAGTATAATCATGCAGCCATACTTTGCCGCCCCAGGCCCCCTTAGCGTAATTTGCTACAAGTTCTGCATTGTTTCCGCCACCATCTTGAAGGATCTCTGCTATTCTTCCCATAAATAAGGTGGGTACTTTAGAATGATCCTCGTATTTCTGTGGATTTACCAACAAAGATAGAGCTTCTTTGCGCCCGGTGTTGACTGGATTATGAGGGCTAGTAGCATCAACACGGGTGATTTGTAGCGGATTACTAGGATTGTCGCGAATCGGTTTCAACAGAGTTTCCAACCAATTAGTAGTAAGATTATTGGTAAAACTTTGTTGCGCATAATAAACAGGAACTTTAAATGAGTGTGCGCTCAACGTACTATAAAACGGCACTCCAGGGTTTTTAACATACTCTTTAGCCACATTTGCTACATGCTCCATATAGACTTGCCCAGCCCGATCATCTATAGCTGCAGCAATAGCCTCCGCTACAATGGGATGCACACTCTCCTCGGGTTTCCCAGATATCATGGTTCCACCACGCATCCCATCAATGATATAGCAAGCATCAAACAAGCTATGATCAATCTCCTTGATTTGCAGTTGAGGATCATTGGCATGATAAATCACCATCGGCAATGCAAAATCATCCCGTACAGCCATAAGACGATTGAGCTCACGCCAAGCGGTGAATGTTCGTGCCTTCATATCATCATCAGGATTAGCAGTAAAGGCTCTTGGCAGTACAAAATATCCACGCACCTGAATATTCAAACGACGCACGGTTCGCGCATAATGCTGTGCAAGCAATGCGAAATCAATGAACATTCCAGAGCCAGTACCACCAGCCAGGGAAGACGCAATATTAATGTCCATTCTATCACCAGCAGACATCTCACGTTCAAGAGCGTCAATACTAGCCTTAAGAGATGTCCAGACTTTTGAAAGATTGGGAGCCTTCAGATCCATAAATAGAGAGAACCTACCCATTTGACGCAGCTGCCCAGCACCATAACTCAGGCCCAATGCACCCGCAGGTAGTTTCAACCAATCGCGGGCACGGAACCAAGCGCTAATGTAAGGCAAGGCATCCTCATCACGCGCTAGCGCCTCAATTTCTTTTTGCAAACCGCCCCCAAGATGAATAAACTCCTCCTTTGGCGTAAGAGTGACCGCCCCTACACGCACATCATCCTGTTCAGAAGAACGCCCTGTAGCCTTAGCCGTGGTCTCTACCACTGTATCAAAAGCTAAGATACGAACATTACTGGGCATCTGCCCATTACTTGATTCAATGAGGTCCTTTTTTAAGTAAGTTGCGACCCATTGCCCTGTCCCTCCAAGTGCAATTAGTAAAGATGTCCTAGCCATAGTTATCCTCCTAAATTATGCTAGTTGCTAAGATCAAAAATGACTCTACTGAAAAAAGGTCGAAATGCGTGAGATGAGCTAAATTTATATACTACATGCGCCGATTTTTGATTACTTGACCACAACATCTAGTATGCTGTTTTAGCGTCCCCACCTTT
>DSBE01000327.1 GCA_011053085.1 Chloroflexota bacterium | reverse complement strand
GTTCAGTACCCATGTATTCATTGAAATCATCCAGGTCAATGCGTCCCTGGAAAATAAACTCGCCATCGCCCACCTGCTCAAAGGGCAATTCTTCCGCCTGGTCATATTCATCGCGGATTTCGCCGACGATCTCCTCAACGATGTCTTCCATGGTCACCAGCCCGGCAGTGCCGCCGTATTCATCCACCACCACCGCCAGGTGCACTTCTTTGGCGCGCATTTCTTGCAGCAAATCAGTGACTTTCTTCGATTCTGGCACAAAATAGGTTGGGCGCAGCAGGCTCTTCAAAGGAGGCAGTTCGTTGTCGCCATTCTCCAAAATCACCTTCAGCATGTCTTTGACATACAGAATCCCGGTGATATTGTCAATGTGCGAACGATAAATAGGTACACGTGAGTGGCCTGATTCGGTAGCCCGGCCCGCTGCTTCCACCAGGTTCATGGTTTCTTCCAGCGAAAACACCTCAATACGAGGCACCATGATCTCGCGGCACAGGGTGTCACTGAGCTGGAAAATGGAATAGACCATCTTGCGCTCGTCCTGCTCCAGGTCGCCCATGATCTCTTCTTCCTCGCGTTCGTCCAGCGCCCAGCTTTTCAGTTCATCTTCAAAATCAGGCCCAAATATAGAGCTGACATTTTCCAGCGGGCCCATGAAACTCATAAAGAAAGCAGAAAAAGGCCGCAAGAGAACGGTCACGATTCTGGCCAGGGGTGTGAAGCGAATGGCATAGTTATCCAGGTCTTCAAAAACCATCCCCTGCAAGGAGAACTCAATAATCAACACCAGCAAGAAAACACCCGCCACCAACAAAATGGGCAGCCAACCGCTAAAAGACAGGAGTTCAACGGCGATTAACATGGTCACGATCACCAACACCATGTGGATAAATACCTGCGTCAAATAGAGGGTAGGCTGAAAATGAGGTTGGTTGATCAACTCCACTGTAGGCTGAATATCATTGTCAATTTCATCTTCACGCGCGATCAACTGGTGAGGAAAGAGATAAGTCAGGCTGGATTTCATCATGGTAACGATAAAATCTATAACCAAGAAAACGATGCCTACAACCAACAAAATAATATGATAAGTTTCCACAGGGTTCCTATTCCGATTTTCCTTTTCTCAATACACGCGCCGGCACACCCACCACAACGGTGTCATCCGCCACATCATGCGTAACCACAGAGCCTGCGCCGGTGTAACTATGGCTCCCAATTTCCAGCGGCGCCACCAGCATACTGCCGCTGCCGATGAAGGTATGTTCGCCGATGATGGTCTTATTCTTCTTCTTGCCGTCATAATTGCAGGTCACAGTACCGCAGCCGATATTGACATGGCTGCCCACCTGCGAATCACCGATGTAGGAGAAGTGACCCATCTTCACCCCTTCTGCCAGATAGGAATTCTTCACTTCGCCGAAGTTGCCCATATCGACATGATCGGCCAGGTGCGCGCCCGGGCGCAGCCTGCCGAAGGGGCCGATATGCACGAAATTCTCGCACACTGCCTGATCCAGCACCGATGCCAGGATAACACAACCATTGCCGATGCGGCAGTCAGTAATAAGGCTGTTAGGCCCGATCTGGCAGTCTTCTCCGATGACGGTATCTCCTCGCAGGAAAGTATTGGGGTGTATGACGGTATCCTGCCCGATCTGCACCCCTGGTTCGATATAGGTGCGCTGCGGGTCAATAATGGTCACGCCGGACAGCATCAGCGCCTGGTTCACCCGCTCGCGCAGCACGGCTTCCGCCTCTGCCAGATGCACACGGGTATTGATGCCAATGGCTTCACTTTCGTCTTCAAGTACGAGGGCAGCCACCTGTTTGCCGTTTTGCACAGCAATTTCTGGCAGGTCGGTCAGGTAATATTCACCTTTGGGCGACAATTGGATGGCTGACAGATTTTCCCACAACCAGTCCGCATCGTAACAGTACAGCCCCACGTTCAATTCATTCACCGCCAGTTGCTGCGGGGTACATTGAGCTTCTTCTACAATGGCGCTCACGGAACCATCTTCGCCGCGGATAACCCGGCCAAAACCACGCGGATCATCTGCCACGATGGTTGCCATGCTCAACGGCCCCTGGTTTTGCACCTGCATCGCGACCATGGTTTGCAGGGTGCCTGCCTGCCAGAGCGGCATATCACCATACAACACCAAAACCTGGTCAGCTTTGCCTTCCAACACTGACTGCGCCTGCATCACCGCATGCCCTGTGCCTAACTGTTCGGTTTGCTCCACAAAAGTCAGCGGTGCATCAGCAAAAGCGGCACGCACCTGTTCGGCATCATGCCCCACCACCACCACGATCTCATCCACACCCGCCTCACGCACAGCTTGCAGCACATGCCACAAAACCGAGCGTCCTAACAACGGGTGCAGCACTTTTGCCAGTTTGGATTTCATGCGGGTGCCTTTTCCGGCAGCCAAAATTACCGCGGCAGTTTTCATACCTGCGTCACTCCTTGTGTCAATGTCCACCCACGCCCTTCAGCAACCCAAACATAACCCGCATGCATCACATACAGGTTGTAATGGACCAGTTTGGGTTTAAGAGGGTCAGCGGGTTCGCTATCAGAAAGTGAATTGCTCAATTCAGTTTTCATTATTTTTACCAAAACAGGGGCGCTCGGGGTCGAACCAAGATCCACGGCTCCAAAGGCCGGTGTGCTGCCATTGCACTACGCCCCTAACTTGCGTTATTCTCTCAAACCTGAAAGAATAAGGGCCGCATAGCGCTAACATTTTATCACATTCATCAATCCATGCCAATAGTAGAGGCGCTTTCTACCCACCCCTCAGGCGGCCGCATCTTCGTCAATTTCTTCCGGCGTGAGCCCCAGTTTCTCGGCCTGCGAATAGCCCAAATATCCGGTTTTCCCGCTGTTATCAGGGACTTCTTGCGGCTCTTCATCAATATCTTCCCAGAAAGATTCAGCGGCCTTTTCCTCGATCGTGGCAGAAAACAACTCGGTCAGGTCGATCTGCGGCACTGGTTCTTCCAATGCTACCCCGCTATCCACCTCGGTAATATCTTCTGACAAAAACTCTTCCTCACTGGCCACATCAAACGGCGGTACAAAAGGAGCAACGCTCTCTTGCATCTCAAAAATCTGCTGCAGAATCTTCTCAGACACAACGATATTTTTTTGCGCAGGCAGGATCACCAGCAAGCCATAATGTCCCATCGGCGACAGAATCGCCTGGTTATCATCCGCACAAAAAACCTGCACCCGATTTTGGGGTTCGCCTGGCAGATAGGCCTGCAGGGTGTCCGCAGCGCTCATTGCCGCCATCAAGGGCAGTTCCCATCCGTTGCGCAGCACCTCGCCCGGTGCTTCACCTGCCTGCACGATGATTCTGCCATCGCCGCTTACTACAGCCACCGTACGCGCGCGCAGATGTTCACGCAAATCCACCACCACTTCAGCATAGGTAATTTTGGGTTTTTCAGGTTCCATGCGTTCAGGCGGCTCACCCGGCAAACCCGGTGGCAGCTCGCCCAGTTCCTGCCCTGTCAACAGGCGGTTAACCGCATCCAGGAACAGGTCTGTGTCAAATGGCTTCGGAAAACGATAATACACGCCCATCTCCTGGGCAATGCGAAAGACAAACGGGTCATCATCACCGGTCATCATCACAATTTTGACCTCCGGATAACGGTCCTGGACCTCCTGAATCAGGTCAATGCCAGACATACCCGGCAGATGCAGATCAATGACCATCAGATCTGGTTGACCCAGCGCCACCGACAGCAGCGCTTCTTCGCCTGAAGGAACACTGGCGATGTTCAACCCATAGGAAAGTGTTTCCAACGCAGAAGTCATCATGCGCACCAAAGGTCTGTTATCATCTACGATCAGAACTCTCTTTTCCACACGCTTCGCCTCTTCATAACAGTGTTTTGTATTTATTGTACAATAGCCTGCGAATTCGAGCAAAAAAACAGCCCCCTGTTCACATCTCAGGGGGCTGTTTTCTTCAGTAAGTTTCAGGCTGGCTATTTTTTATCATTGTGCCGATTGATCTGCATGATCATAGCCGTGCCCACCAACCCGAGAATAAAGCCGCCCACCGAGAAGCCATAGGCCAGAAAGTTCACCAGCAGTGTTGAGCGCAGCAAGCCAAGCACCATCAAAAAAGACAGCACAAAGGCAGCGACCACCAGAAAGCCGCCTAAGACCAGATAGTGTTTGGGAAGCCAGCCGCTCATTCTCGGTACAACCAGCAGGCTACTTCGGTCCTGGGACGTGGCGTAAAGTGAGGGGGTTCTTTGACCTCACACAGGCCTTCAATCTTGCGCGGACAGCGCGGATGGAAGCGGCACCCCGAAGGTGGCTTCACCAGGCTGGGCGGTTCACCCGGCGGCACATCACGGTAACGTGTGGCATTGTCGGCGTCCGGGTCAGAGGTCGCTTCGAGCAGCGCCACCGTGTATGGATGCAGCGGGTCGTGCACCACATCATCGATCAATGCTTTTTCCACTGCCTGACCGGCATACATCACAAACACACGTTCAGAGAAGTAACGCACAGTCGAAAGGTCGTGGGTGATATAGATCACTGCCAGGTTATGCTGCTCCTGCAACTGGCGCATCAATTTCAAGATCTCAACACGCACTGAGGCATCCAACATCGACACCGGCTCATCTGCCACGATCAACTTTGGTTCTAACAGCATCGACCGAGCCAGTACCACACGCTGCTGCTGACCACCGCTGAGCATATGCGGGAACTTGGTCAGATAGTCATCGGGCGGGCTCAGTTTTACCTCTTCCATCGCCTTGCGGATACGCTCAACGCGTTCCACCTTGCTTTTGATGCCGTTGATGATCAACGGCTCTTCCAGAATGGTCTGTACATTCATGAACGGTGCCAGCGCGCCATAGGGGTCTTGCTGCACATAGCCCACCTGCGAACGGTATTCACGCATTTCACTGTTGGGCAGTTCACTCAAATTCTGGCCTTCGAAGGTGATATCGCCCTTGGTGGGACGATACAGCGCCAGAATAGTCTTCATCAGCGTCGATTTGCCGCAGCCACTCTCGCCCACAATGGCGATGGTTTCGCCATAATGCAGGTCAAAGGAAACGCCATCCACGGCATGCACATAACCCGCATGGCCGAAGCCGAAACGGCGCAGTTCAAACCACACCCGCAAATCTTTCACCGACAACAGCACTTCATCGCTGCGGTCAGAGAGATTGGCAACAGTGGATGATTCCAAGGTATTTTCTTTCACATCAATTGATTCATTATTCAGCGTCATAGCGGCTCCTTATTTCACATGCAACCAGCATTTGACTGTGCGGCCGTCAATGGTTACTGTAGGCGGCTCTTCATCGCATTTTCCAAAACGAGAAGGGCAGCGCTCAGCAAAGCGGCAGCCAGTGGGTGGATTGATCAAACTTGGCGGCTGGCCAGTGATAAAGTCAGGCTCCTGCCTTGCGCGCAGCCTGGGCACACTGTTCATCAATTTGATGGAATAGGGGTGCAGCGGGTTGGCAAAGAAGCGGTGCGCGTCCCCGGTTTCGACCATTTGCCCGGCATACATCACCGCCACACTGTCTGCCAGCTCGCTTGAGGTGGCGATGTCGTGTGTGATGAGGATGAAGCTCATGCCGAATTCATTCTTGATGCGCTTGAGCACATTGAAGATATTAGCTTGCGTCAGCACATCCAGCGCCGAAGTGGGCTCATCCAGCACCACCAGGTCAGGATTGGCCACCAGCGACATGGCAATTGCCACACGCTGGCGCATGCCGCCGCTCAGTTCAAAAGCATAGCGGTTCAAGAAATCCAGCGGAATACCCACATACTGGAACATCTTGCTGGCTTGCTCCAGCGCCTGCTCTTTGTTCATATCGTTGTGGATAACGGCGGGTTCTGCCACCTGGTCACCAACTTTCATGACCGGGTTCAACGAGTTCATGGCTGCCTGCGGCACCATCGACATCTTCGTCCAGCGGATCTTGCGGCGGTATTCTTCATCGCTCAACTGCATGGTTTCGCTGCCGTTCAATCGGACCGAACCTGTATAGCTGTCAACGTTACGGGGCAGCAAGCGCAGAATGGCCTTCGCCAGCGAGGTCTTGCCACAGCCGCTTTCGCCCACGACCACCACCGCCTGGTTCTTATTCAGCGCAAAATCGACCTTATCAACGGCGCGAACTGTTCCCTTGCCGGTGCGGAAAGACAATTCCAGGTTTTCTACATTCAATAAAGTATCTGCTGTCATGCGTTATACCTCTCTCAAGCGGGGATTGAAAATACGGTCAAGGGCAAAGCCGACCATGGCAAAACCCAACCCCGTAATCATCAACAGCACAGCAGGCTGTGTAACCCAATAATAATAACCATTGTTCAACGCACCTTGCGATTGGGCGTCATTGATCAGCTTGCCCCAGGTGGGCAGAACCGGATCACCCAGACCCAGCACCGCCAGCGAGGCCTCCAGGAACACAAACGCAGGAATACCGCTGACCAGGCCCGGGATCAAGATGGGGATGATGCGTGGAATCAGGTATTTGACAATGATACGGAAATTGCCCGCGCCATAGGAACGTGCTGCCTCGATATAGGGTGCCTCTTTGATTTGTAAGAAGATAGCGCGATAATTCTTGATGGCTGCGCCAAAGATACTGAAGACAATAATCAACCCTAACATAGTCCAGATACTGCGGTTGTAGAATGTGCCGACCATGATCAAAATCGGCAGCAGTGG
>DSBE01000250.1 GCA_011053085.1 Chloroflexota bacterium | reverse complement strand
GTTTGTGAAAGTTCAGGTTGCGGCACAGTTTCGTCTACGATCAAATACTGCTGATCAACCTCGCCCCCCTGCAGCACCAGGATCATCAACACCTGCCGTCCGCGCGTGGCAATTAATTCCAGATGTTTAAAGATCGCTTCTTGCGGGTGCGGAGCCGTCACCAACGATGCCGCGTGTGATTGATGGGAAAGGATCGAAGCTGCCAATCGCAGCCATTGATCCACATCATAGGGCATCTGGTAGAACTGATGGGCGATCGTCTGGCGCACACTGCTGGGCAATTCCGTGTCACTTAAAATGTTGGTGACAAAATAGCGGTAGCCTTCTTCCGTCGGCACACGCCCCGCAGAGGTGTGCGGTTGGCGGATCAAGCCTAACTCGTCCAGCTGTGCCAGCTCGTTACGAATGGTCGCTGAGCTGAACTTAAGCTGGTATTCGCTTACCAGATATTTCGACCCCACCGGATTCACGTTTCTAACATAATCCTGGATGATGAGGGTCAGCAGGTATCGTTGTCTTTCAGTCAGTTCCTGATTCATCATTGTCGCAATTTGCTTTCTTTTTTAGCACTCTCATGCATTGAGTGCTAAATTATCACGTTATTATTATATCACAGGCACTCATTTCAACAAGTGGTTCTTTGTTTTCTTACATACTTTTTATATAGTCCCTGTTTTCCCTTTAATTACCGCAACACATGAAACCTTCTTACAACCAGCGACTGACCCACTATTCGCCAACGGACGGGGCAAAATAAGCACTTACGGGTATAATTAAAAGGGTACCAAATCACCTTACTTCATCCCTACTCCCTCCGGCAGCCAGAACCTTTGCCAGGGGCTTAGAAAAAAGGAACACCAATGAGCCATCTTGACTTTCCCTCCAAACGCGCGCCTTTTTTCCAGACAGTTTCTGATGACAATTGGAATGATTGGCGCTGGCAGATGCGCAACCGGCTTCGTACGGTTGAAGAATTTGAACAGCTCTTTCCCCTGAGTGATTCAGAAAAAAAAGCGCTCGACACACCCGATCACTTTCGCGTTGAAGTGACACCCTATTTTGCGTCTCTCATCAATCCAGAAGACCCGCATGATCCCATTCGCCCACAGGTCATCCCCACCAGCCTTGAACTGGTCGATAACGAGGGCTTGATGGAAGACTCCCTGGCGGAAGACCTGCATTCACCCGTGCCGGGCCTGGTGCATCGTTACCCTGACCGTGCTTTGATGCTGGTGACCACCCAATGCGCCACCTACTGCCGCTACTGCACCCGCTCACGCATCGTCGGCAACCCCCACCAAACGTTTTCCGGCGACGAATTGGAAGCACAGCTGGACTACCTGGAAAGCACACCGGCTATCCGTGACGTGGTCCTTTCCGGTGGTGATCCGCTCAGTTTTGGTGTCGGTCGCCTGGAATCTTTGCTCAAACAACTACGCGCCATTAAACATATCGAGATCATCCGCATCGGCAGCCGCATCCCCGTGTTCCTGCCCCAGCGCATCACCAGTGAACTGACCGAGATGCTGGGCAAATATCACCCATTGTGGCTGAATATCCATGTCAATCACCCCAACGAGATCACCGCCGAACTGGCAGAAGCCTGCGACCGTCTCAGCCGCGCCGGCATCCCGCTGGGCAACCAGAGCGTTCTGCTGGCAGGCATCAACGACTGTGTCAACATCCAGCGTGAACTGGTGCACAAACTCACTTACATGCGTGTGCGCCCCTATTACCTCTACCAATGTGACCTCGTGCATGGCGCCGGTCACTTCCGCACCCCTGTAGGCAAAGGGATTGAGATCATCGAAGGGCTGCGCGGGCATACCTCCGGCTTTGCCGTGCCCACCTATGTGGTGGATGCACCGGGCGGCGGCGGCAAAGTGCCGCTTTCTCCTTCTTACCTTATCAGCATGTCAGATCACAAGGTCGTAGTGCGCAATTATGAAGGCTACATCGCCACTTATGAAGAACCAACAGATTACCAACCGCATAACGCCGCCACCTGCACGATCTGTCAGCAGGAACACCTGCAGGATGAGGTGCAGGAAGGTGTCTCAGGACTATTAAGCGATGACCGGCTGGCGATTCGCCCAGAAGGCTTCAGTGAGGTGCACAAGCGCGGCGCCACAGCTCCGCACCGTTTGCAGCAAGACCAGAGCAAATGGACACCACATAAAGAAGACAAATAAAGTAAACTTGCCCTATGCATAGAACGATCTTGAAAACCACCGCCTGGTTCGCTCGCCAACTGCCCGCCAGTTGGAAAACCAGCATTTACCGCATCAAACCACTGGCAAACGGTATCCGTTTTATCCTCAACCGTTCTTCACCGGATGGCCTCACCAGAATGCGCGTGGCAGGCGGTGACCTGAAGGACACCAAACTCTATTTGAACCTGCAAACCGAAAAAGACTACTGGCTTGGCACTTACGAGCCCGAACTGCAGAAAGCTATCCGTCATTGGGTGCAGCCCGGCATGGTGGTCTATGATGTGGGCGCTAACATTGGCTATATCAGCCTGCTGATGGCGAAAGCGGTCGGCAGTCAGGGCAAGGTCTACAGTTTTGAAGCCCTGCCCATCAACATCGAACGGCTCAAGCAAAATATTCTCTCTAGCAACACAGAGGTGCCGATCACGGTCGTGCATGCTGCCGTGACCAATAAGGACGAACCGGTTGAGTTCCTGGTGCATGAATCCACCAGTATGGGCAAAGTGGCTGGTGCTGCCGGACGCGAAGTCGCCTATGAAACCTGTATCACTGTGGATGGCATCACACTGGATACCTACCAATCCGAAAACAATATTCCCGCACCCGACATCATCAAAATGGATATCGAGGGCGGCGAAGTGCTGGCAGTTGACGGTATGCGCCGTCTGCTGCAGGAACACCACCCCATTCTGTTCATTGAATTGCATGGCCCAGAATCTGCCAGGGCGGTGGCTAAGGTGCTGGATGATTACGGCTACACTGCCTACCACATGAAAGCCCATCACAAGGTCATTAATCTGCATCATCCCGAACATTGGAAAGCCTACATCATCGCACAGATTTCCTGATCATTAATACAATTCTTAACTTCGCCTGTCATAATTAAGTTCAGCTTAACTATTTATTTGTGATACGGAGGTTTTCTCATGCATTTCAGACGTTTAGGTAACACTGGCTTGAAAGTCAGTGAAATTTCTCTCGGAGCCTGGCTCACTTTCGCCGGCCAAATTCAAGATATGACCGCCAAAGAACTGGTTTCGGCTGCTTTCGAAGGCGGGATCAACTTCTTCGACTGTGCCGATGCCTATATGAACGGCGGCGCCGAAGTGGTGTTGGGCGATGCCATTCAGGGTATCAATCGAAGTGAACTGGTCATCTCCACCAAAGTCTTCTTCCCAACCATGGAAGGACCGAACGGGCGCGGCTTATCACGCAAGCACATCACGGAATCCATTGCCCGCTCATTGAAAAATCTGCAACTTGACTATGTTGACATTTACTACTGCCACCGCTACGACCCCGATACCCCGGTGGAAGAAGTTGTGCGCACCATGAATGACTTGATCGCGCGCGGACAGATTCTGTATTGGGGCACCTCTGAATGGCAGCCTGCCCAGATCGCGGAAGCCCACGGCATCGCGCGCGAGCTTGGCTTGGTTGGGCCAGCCGTTGAACAACCGCAGTACAACCTGCTGCACCGCAAACGTGTAGAGGAAACGTTAATGCCTGTAACCACCCGCTTTGGCATGGGCATCACCTCATTCAGCCCGCTGGCAGGCGGTGTGCTCACCGGCAAATACAACCAGGGCATCCCCGAGGACAGCCGTGCTGCCCGCGAGGAAATGTCATGGATGCGAGGCATGATCACCGAGGAGCGGCTGGAGCCAGTGCGTGCTTTCACAGCTTATGCGGAGAAATTAGAGATTCATCCTGCCCAGCTATCGCTGGCGTGGCTGCTGCGCCGCAAAGAAGTATCCAGTGTTATCACTGGTGCTACCAGGCGTTCGCAGTTGGAAAGCAACCTGCGCGCCGCCGAACTGGTCAGTAGACTCGATAACGAAGTCCTTGAGGACATTGACAGTATTTTCGAGAATTTCGAGTAAGACCGGCTTTTTCAATAACAGGAGGTATCTACATGGCGCCTCCTGTTATTTATTTAAGCAAATCACATCATTTGCCATTATAATGAACGGAAATGGTGCATATGCATCAGATACTGTGTCCTTCCAAAACCTCACTTTTAAAAAGAAAAGCCAATGTACCAGGAAACCATCTATATCATTTTTTGCGTACTCTCGTTAATTATCAGCACCATTAGTTTTTCCCTGGCCCGAAAACATCAGACTCGTCTTTTCCATTCATTGATGGTTCTGATAGTGATCAATGCTGGTTGGGTGCTGACCTACCTGCTCAGCCTCCTGGGAAGCCAGATCATCTGGGTGCCGCGGGCACTCATGGCGGTCACTGACTTATTCGCTTTTTATTTGCCGATATCTTTTCTTCACTTTGCCTACCTCTTCACCACAATCGAGGGCAAATGGCGCTGGTGGTTATGGCTCATCCCCATTGTTTTTTTCCTGATCATTTATGTGCCGGGCTTGTGGGGCGAAACCTTGATCGCTTACCGCACCATTTTCCTGCCCGGTAAAGGCTATCGTGTGATGGGCACACCCAAAACGATAGCCACCGTCCTGATCATTATCAATATGCTACTCTCCCTCTATGGCGTCGGCCGCATTGTCTATGGCTTACTGCGTATCAACCCCAACTTCCGCGCCATTGCTTCGATCCTATCCGGTGCTATTACCGGGCTTACCATCTTAAGCGGACTGCAAACGTTTGTTTTCTTTAATATTATCGGCGGCCTGGACTACACTCCGCTGCTGATTTCAATAATCATCTTCGCCACCGTGTATTTCATTGTCAACAATAACATCGAAAACCTCGCCATTCTTTCACGCGATCTCTATTTTGATGACTTTTTGATCGGTGCCTTTGTCATAAATCCGCAGGGTATCATTCTCGACGCCAATCGCCGGGCATGCCAGATTATCCAACGTGACATCAAACAGGTGTTGGGCAAACGAGCGGCTGATTTCCTGCCTTATGAAGAGGTGCAACAGACCATGCAGCAGCCTAACGCTGTTTTTCCCTGGGTGACACCGCAGCAGCGCGAGTTCGAGGTGCATGCTCGCCCCCTTACCACCGAGTATGACGAGATCATCGGCACGATCATCACCCTGCAAGATGTCACTGATTACAATATTTTGCTGCAGAAGACCATCGAACTTTCGATCCGCGACAGCCTCACCAATACCTATAACCGCCGCCATCTCGAAGAAATGCTGGAAAAACAATTTTCACATGCGCGCCGCTACAAAACCCCCTATTCTGTGATGATGATTGACCTTAACCTTCTCAAACGCATCAATGATGAGTTTGGGCACACCGTTGGAGATCAGGTACTGATCCACGCGGTAGACATTTTGCAGAAAGAGGTGCGCACCGCTGATTCGATCTCACGTTTCGGCGGTGATGAATTCGTGGTACTTCTGCCGCAAACCTCGTTGAAGGGCGCCATGACCGCCGCCAACCGCATTCTACTGCATTGCCTCAGTTCACCTGTCTCCACCCTGGCGGGCACCATATTCTTATCCCTCAGCATCGGCATCGCCACCTGGGATACTGAGGCATCTGCTGACAGCGACATCACCTATGATGACCTTCTCAAACAAGCGGATGAAGCCATGTATTTTGCCAAAGAAAACAGCGCCGGTCACGTCGCCTATTTCCAGAATGGCATCTGCCAACTGGTGATGGGCATGCCCGATCCACCCTCGGACATATCCCCAAAAGTTGACTGAATCTGGGTAGAATCGCGCGTTGCCTGTTATAATCATTGCCAATGTTTAACAGGACTTTGCCAGAGTGATTTATGGACACAATAAAAAAATGACGCTGCTCACGTCATTTTTTCCTCATGCCGAAGGTGGGAATCGAACCCACATTCCCGAGGGAACACGATTTTGAGTCGTGCGCGTCTGCCTATTCCGCCACTTCGGCTTTCTGGTAGACAACAGTATAACGAATCTTAACAGAAGGGTCAAGGTTAAACCCCCATGCAACTTGGAATTATCGGTCTCCCACAATCAGGAAAAACAACTCTCTTCAACGCCCTGACCGGCGGCTCTGTGCCTACCGGCGCCGGCAGCAGTCGTATGGAAGTACACACCGCCGTTGTTGACGTGCCGGATGAGCGCGTTGACCGCCTGTCAGCTATGTTCAAACCACGAAAAACCATCTATGCCAAGGTCACCTATGCCGATATCGCCGGGCTGGATGGCTCATCTTCTGCCGAAAAAGGCATCAGCGGGCAATTATTGAACCATCTGCAGCAGATGGAAGGCTTTATTCTGGTGGTACGGGCCTTTGAAAATAACATGGTCATTCACCCCAACGACACCATTGACCCGCTGCGTGACATCAGCATCATGCAATCCGAATTCATTCTCAATGATCTCATCGCCATAGAGCGCAAGTTGGAGCGCCTTAAAGATGAACACCGCAAAGGCGGCGGGCGTGACAAATCAATCATCCAGCGTGAGATCACCCTGTTTGAAAGATTACAGGAAGCTCTTGAGAACGAAACACCCTTGCGCGCCCATAATTTCAGCGATGAAGAAAACCGCGTGCTTTCAGGGTTTGGTTTTTTGAGCCTTAAGCCAATGCTGGTGGTCTTCAACCTCCACGAAGGGCAGGCAGCGCCCGCCTTCGAACCCACC
>DSBE01000304.1 GCA_011053085.1 Chloroflexota bacterium | reverse complement strand
TGCCCCGGCTGCGCCTGCGGGCGCTTCGTGGAGATCTCCAATATCCTCTTTATCCATTTCCTGATGGATCAGGAGACACAGACCGTTGCGCCGCTGGCAACGCCCTTTGATGAAACCGTCATAGGTGCGGAACGTGTTGCAATGGCGCAACAGGGCAAGGCTTCCGTCTTTGAGCTGGAGATCTTTGCCCCCATCATCGCATATATACGGTCTCAGCAGCAGAGCGCAGGGATGCCGGAGAGCGCCGCCGTGATTGCCGATCATCTGCGAGCGCTCCTTTTCCTTACCGCGGATGGCGCGCCGACGCCGGGCAAGGGCGGACGGGCGCGCATTATGAGGCTGCTGATCCGTGGTGTGCTGACGCACAAGAAAGTATTGAACATCGCAGATCCTGACTTCATCTCGCGCCTTGTGGATGTAGCCGTGGCCCATTATCGGGTGCGTTACCCCGATCTGGAACAGAGCTGTGCCCGGCTGTTGGGCTACTTCAAACGCGAGCGTCCCCGCTTTGAGCGCACATTGACTCGCGGCTACCGGGAACTTGATCGGCGTCTGACAAAAACCAATTCTTCTGCGATGAAAGGTCCCGCAGCACTCGCACTGGTCAAAGAGCATGGGATGCCATTGCCGTTGGTGGAGAAAGCATTGAATGAGCGAGGCGTGACGCTGGATCGCGCGGATTATCAGCAATCGTATGACCTGTGGCGGCAGGTCATCGTTGGCGCATGAAGTACTGAGGGGGAAGAGAATACATGGAAATCACCGAGACGCAGAAAAAAGAAATTCGCATCTTCGAGCAAGTATTGGATCATGTCGTTAAGATTATCCCTTTTGACCGTTTCTACGTCGCGCTCTACGATCGACGAAACGCTTCGCTATATTTCCCGGTGGTGCAGCTTGGGGATGGGACGAAGCTGACATTACCTGAGCTCGAAGATGGTCTATGGTCACCACGGCCCTTTGTCCCCGATGAACAATGGCCTGATTGTCTTCTGCGTCCTGACGCACAGATACCCAATCATAACGATCCTCAAACCTGGCTGGCAGATAACCAGATTGATTATCAACCTGCATCCTTTCCACGTTCGTGGTTGATCGCCCCCCTTAAGGCGCGCGGCGGCGCGGTGATGGGCGCGCTGGTGGCAGAAGATCTGCACCGTGAGCGTGCGTATGGCGTAGATCTGCAAACCTGGTTCACCGCCGCCGCCAACCGCGTTGCGGGCACGCTTTCCAGTCTGCGCCTGGTCGAGAGCTTGCGTGTGGTCAACCGGGTGGGGCAGCAACTGACCGCCGGGGCGCGGCAGAGCGTGGTCGAGATCCTCGAGCTGATCCATACCGAAGCTGGACAGCTGATGGATACCCGCAACATGTTTGTGGCGCTATACGATGCCGGGCGGCAACAGTTGAGCTTTCCTTTAGCCTACTTCAATGGAGACCCACAAAACTGGAAAGCGCGAGACTTGGCAATTGGTGATAAACCCGGCGGTGGCCTTACTGAAGAGGTTATTCGAACCCGTCAAACCTTGTGTCCTACCAATGTTGCAAAATGGTACACAGATAATCAGATCGAACCTAAAGTGCTGCCGGTGCCGAAATCCTGGTTAGGTATGCCCTTGCTGAGTGGCGAGCGTGTCTTGGGCGTAATCGCATTGCAAAACGATGAAGTACAGGGTCTTTATAGCATTGATGACCAGGAAATTCTCCAGGCTATGGCAAGTCAGGTGTCCGCGGCGATGGCAAACGCGCAGTTGGTCGAGCGTCTGCAAGCCGTCAACGAAGTGGGTAAACAATTGGCCTCTGGTATCCAATTTGGTGAGAATGAGATCTTGAACCTGGTTTACGAGCAGGCAAAGCGCTTAATGGATACTAACAATATGTATGTTGCTTTGTATGATGCCAGTATAGATACGGTTAGATTTCCATTTATGTTAATCAATGGAAAGACAGAAAAAGTTGAACCACGTTCTGGAGGAGGAGGGCGAACAGAATGGATTATCCAAAACCGAGAACCAATACTTATAAAAACTAAAGAAGAAGATGAAAAATGGTATGAAGAACCAGGACGTAAGGAATATATTGGTAAACTTCTAGTTTCCTGGATGGGAGTACCAATGATTTCAGGCGATCATGTTGTAGGTGTAATTGCTGTTTACCATGAAACGGCAGCGTATGTCTACAATGAAGATGATCTTAAAGTTTTACAAACCATGGCTGGGCAGGTAGCCGCAGCGCTTGAGAACGCGAGATTGTTAAGGCAAGAGCAACAGAAGGCAGCGCAACTCGCGGCACTTCAGAAAATTGGGATGAGGCTTACCTCACAACTTGAGTTAACCGAGGTGCTTGGTTTAATAGCACAATACGCTTATGAGTTTGTCTCAGCCGACTTTGCTACTCTTTTCCCGTATGATCCCGAAAAGGGTCGCTTTGGGGTTGGCATACGCAAGGGTAAGCTTGATATGCTTCCTTCAACTCCTAGCGATAAAGGTTATACTGCTGACATCGCCAAAGCAAAGCGGCCGGTTTTTGTCTCGGATGTCGAACATGAGCCACATACCAAAGCTACTTTTTCTACAGCCGAAGGGGTTAAATCGTATGCTGCTATACCGCTTGTAAGTAAAGAAAAATCACTGGGGGTTCTCTATGTAAATTTCATAGAACCTCATATTTTTGTTGAAAATGAAAAACGGGCGCTTGAGCTTCTGGCAAATCAAGCCGCAGTAGCATTTGAAAACGCAAGATTGTACGACCAATCTCGCAGTGAGGCCATCGCTGCCAAACAACTATCAACTTTAGGTACGGCTATGGCCACCTTACGCCATCGCATTAATAACACCTTCAGTATCATTCTCCCCAATCTTACGCGCTTACGTAGTCGGGTTGATATGAGCGATGCTACTATATCTGAGATCTTTGATATCATTGAGCGTAACACTCAATACACTTCAAGAATCATCGAGCGCATTCAGGAGCCGTTGAGGGAAATCGAACATGTATCTGTTGATGTAAATTCGGTGTTAAACGATATTGTGGATGAGGCGCGGGAAACTTGGGCTGCAAGTCATGGCCATCTTGTATCAGTTACCCTCAGTTTGGGGCCTTCTGTTCCATTTGTATCCGCGCCTATTGGTCAGATTGCTGAGATTTTTCGCAACTTGATAGATAATGCCTATCGTGCAATGGAACAAGGTGGAGAATTGCGAGTCATTAGCTATATGTCTGATGGTTTTATTTGCATAAGCATTCAAGATACCGGACCTGGTATTTCACCTGATATTCAATCTCGCCTGTTTGAAAAACCTGTCCCATCTGACCAGCCCGGCGGGGGCGCTGGCTTAGGGCTATGGTTGGCACGACTGATGTTGCAAAGTATCGGAGGTGATGTTAAAATAGAGACAACCAATGCGTCTGGAACAACTATGCTCGTTCAAGTTCCAGCATCTGGACTGGTCAGGGAAGGGTAGCCATGCGATGAAGAAGCTGCGTATATTGATTATTGATAGTGAGCCACGCTGGATTGATTTTGCCAAAAATGAACTCAGCCCATTTGAAATAGTTGTGGCTCCTGATACAAAAACGGCTCTTGCAGAGCTAGAAGATGATCAGTTTGATTTGGTTATCGCTAGTTCTAGGCGTTTGGATGCGCTTGAGATTATTGCTAGAGAATATTCGGACAAACTTTTTATCGTAACTACCGTGCACCCTACAACTCAGGAAGCATTGGCCGCTTACCGCTTGGGAGCAATGCGTTACTTTCCTAAGTCTTTTCGTCAACAGGATTTGTTAAACCATGTTAGCGAGGTTATTCCTGCCTCTGTTAACGCCCAATAAGGCTCCTTCACAGTAAAGGGGGGCATAAAGATGAATAATCAGCGGCCTAAGATTTTGGTAGTTGATGATCTTGTGGATTGGCGTACAACCTTGGGGGGCTTGTTGGTTGATGTTGGATACCAGGTTGCCGTCGCCGAATCATCTGCTGCTGCATTAGATTTACTGAAGACGGAGCATTTTGATTTAGTATTGTTGGATGTGCGTTTGGATGAAACAGATGAAGAAAGTACCGAGGGATTAACCCTGGCGGGTGAAATTAAAGATAGATGGCCATCCACAAAAATAATTATAATCACGGGTTATGGCACATCAGAAATTTTAAACAAGGCAATGGAGACTGATGCAGAGGGGCGACGGTTAGCTGCAAATTATATCGAAAAAACCAAAACAGGTGAACTTGTTCAGGTTGTTCGAGACGCATTGAAAAAAGAGTGAGAACTATCTTGATTGATTGTCATCCCAAATCTAAGGGTAGTATTCTTGTCGTAGATGATTTGCCCGATGTGCGGACAACTGTGCTAGGGTTGTTGTTGGATGAGGGCTACAAAGTGCGCTCGGCTTCGAATAGGGCTAATGCTCTTGAGTTAATAGAAGCTGAGCGCTTTGATGTTGCTATTTTGGATATTCGGTTAGATGAAACTGATGAAGAAAATCAAGATGGCCTTTTGCTCATGCACGAAATCAGAGAAAGAGACCCTAACATTGCTATTCTTATAATGACGGCTTATGCTGATGTTAAAATGGTACGAGAGGCTCTGCAACCTGTTAATGGTAGCGCGCCAGCGCTGGGTTTTCTAGAAAAGACCGAAATAGTAGACCTATTGAAGTATGTAGAACTTGCTTTGAATAATCGCCAGACCAAATCGGTAGTTTGTAATTTGATTACTCAGGGTGAGA
This sequence comes from Chloroflexota bacterium, assembly GCA_011053085.1. Classification (GTDB taxonomy): domain Bacteria; phylum Chloroflexota; class Anaerolineae; order Anaerolineales; family Anaerolineaceae; genus SpSt-1165. The sequence continues at coordinate 2,087 of DSBE01000304.1, read as the reverse complement.
ATGAACATCTTGAATTTAAATCCAGCCTGCGTTGGGATCTGAATCTCGGTGTGGTCAGCAAGGTTTTGCAGCAAGAAGTTGCTATAACCATTGCAGGGATGTTAAATGCTAATGGTGGAAATCTCCTTATTGGGGTATCCGACGATGGTACGGTGTTAGGTCTTGAGCATGATTTCCAATCTTTGCGTAAAAAGAACGCTGATGGTTTTCAACTAGCACTTATAGACATTATCAGAAATTATTTGGGTGTAGAAAAAATGACTCATATACATCCTAGTTTTGAAGATGTAGGGAATCAGAAAGTTTGCATGATATCTGTTGAGCCAAGCCCGGAACCAGTATTCTTAGCAATGGGTAATTCATATGAATTTTTTGTTCGTGTAGGTAATGCAACCCATCGCTTAGACGTTAGGGCCGCTATGGATTACAGAAGAATGCACTGGAAAAACGGAGGTGATTATGTGCAGAATTCTTTTGGTAGATGACACACCCGATGTACGAACGACGATTAGTGGTTTACTTGAAGATCAAGGATATAGCGTGCATTTAGCTTCTGATGAATCAGAAGCACTGGCTGCTATAATGGATGAGGATTTTGATATTGCCATTATTGATGTGCGTTTACGTGGGGATGATGAGACGGATGAAAGTGGTTTAAGTTTAGCTATGGCTATTCGAAAAATTAATGAAGCAGTGCATATTATCTTATACACTGGACTTAAAATTAGCAGTCAGCAAGTGGTACGTGCTATTCGATACGCAGGAGCCGTTAATGTTATAGAGAAAAAACCAGGCTTTGAAAAATTTTTGTTAGATGCCATAAGAGAATCTCAACAAGAAGCCAAATTTATCAGGGCAGGTCAAGAGACCCGCCTATCACTTTCTTTGGCGAATGGTCAACCGTTATTCGTAAAGACCTGCGGTCGCCATGTTCAAGCAACACGCACATGGACAGTATTACGTTTGGACTTGGAGCGTTATACGAGGCGTACAGAGCTTGCCAGGAAAAGTTTCTCAGATTTGCGCTTTCAGGTTAGTGATATTGGTGACAGGTTGTGGCGAGAAGTATTTAGCGAGCATAAAAAGGTTTCGGACATTTATCATGAAGCACGAGGGAAGAGCACTCCCCTGATGCTAAGATTCGAAGCCCCGAGAGATTATCTAGGATTGCCATTAGAATTTATGCGTTCGGAGACTCCAGCAGATTATTTGATCCTTCAGCACCCCTTTGCGCGTTTCATCTACGACGCTGTTCCAAAACGTCAATCTATATCACCTTCTGGACTAATGCGTACAAAAAAATTGCGCATATTACTAATTGCTTCGAATACTGATCCTCAGATAGATGGTGTAGATGTTGAGATAAGAGATTTGCAAAAATTTTTACAAAGACAGGATTGCATCTCGGTTCAGGTAAAGTGCTTACCTAGTGAGCAGGCGACCTATAAACGTATCCAACGCGAGTTAAGCAAGTCCAAGTATGATATTATTCACTATGCTGGTCATGGTTCTTTCAATACCATTTCCCCAGAGGAAAGCAGCCTCTATTTTTGGAATGCTGATAATAAAGAGGGGGACGTTCAACCAATGACAGCAAGTGAATTACAATCACTTCTCGAACAATCTGAAACGCGCTTGCTTTATTTAAGCAGTTGTTATGGCACCACTACCGGAAAACAAGATGCTTTGCTGGATGATGATTTTCTAGGGCTATCTGATGCTGCCATACAGTCAGGTGTTCCATCGGTAATTGGATTCCGTTGGCCTGTATCTGATTGGGGTGCACCCAAACTAGCTCTGGCTTTCTACAAGTCTTTGTTGCAACAAGGAAGTCCTGAAGTGGCGTTGTGGCGTGCGCGATGTGAACTAGCGAGCAATAGAGACGACCCGACCTGGCTATCACCTATTCTAATTCAACAAGAATAGATTGAAGTAGACCTCGATATTAACTACTGCGGAAATCTCGCCTCATCACCCGCGAATACCGCGAGCTCTACCTCACCGCCGCCAAACGCCCCCCCATGCAGCGCCTCGGCATGACCCAGCGCGAGCTCGCCCTCAACGCCATCTTCATGGCCCTCTACACC
>DSBE01000406.1 GCA_011053085.1 Chloroflexota bacterium | reverse complement strand
TTACATAAATTGATTAAGTATAGAGTCCAGGAAGTTGGGATCGCTCAGGCCGATCACTGCGCCAAGTACGGCATTCACCAGACTCAGCAGAATACACAACCCGCCCAACGAGAGGCCGACGATAGCGAGGGTGCGCTTGCCGGATTTCATGCCGAGAACGCCGAAGACGATAGCAGCGATAGCGACTGGAAAACCGCAGATGGGCAGCAACCAGGCGCACAGGCCAAGGATGCCGACAACCAGCGAAACGATCGCCATCCAGTCCTTGCTGGGGTCGCCAGAGGACGGCTTGCCGTAAGAAGACGGGGGCATATCAACAGGTTCAGGGGTATAAATTTCAGACATGATTGCTCTCCTTTGGGAAATTAGCAGATATTGCTTATTGTATAACAAACTGTTTACCTATACATGAGAGCGAGTTATCAATTCTATAAAATAGGGTGGGAGTTATACAGGGATTCAGTCTCCATAGCGATCTCTGAAAGGTGGCGGATGAAGTTCTCGGCTTCCAACGCGGTGGCGAAAGGTTCGCCCACACACAGCCACACCCCGCGCGGCCCCAGTGCACGCAGGCAGTTGACCGCCGCCTGTTGGGTTTCGCACACCACCTGCAAACATTTACCGTGCCGCAGGCAGTGGCTGTATACATCGATCCAGTCATCGGCATCGCCGTTGCCGGCGCCATATACCCACTGAATACCGTGCAGTTCTTCGATCGCCAGCAGGCTGTCGAGGTGCTGCAGGCTGGTGGGCCCGTCGAGATGGAAGATGGAGCGGTCCAGCACGCTCATCTCCTTGCGCACTATGGGCAGGATGTAGCGGTCGCCCATGCGTTTGGAAACCAGCGCCAGAAAATCACAGGAGGGAATGTAGGCGCGCCCCTGGTGGTAGTAAGGAATCCAGCTGGCGCTGCCCATGCCGCTGCCCGCCACCAGCGCAAAACTGCGCTCCAGCGAGGCGATCATGGCATCCGCGGCGCGCTCTGCCAGTCGTTCGATCAGGTCGGGGCAGTCATACAGGTCCATGCACAACGCTTGCGGGCTGCGCAGCCCGGCGAGGATGTCGTAGCTGTTGTGCAGATCGGTCTGTCCGATCAGCAGGCGGTGATCAGAGCGTTCGATCGCCAGGCGCGTCATGGCCTCCATCGCCTGCCAGTAAGGGTTGTCGAAGTTGAAAGGCATCTCCAGATAGGGCTGCCATTCTTCGGGTGAATGCACGACGTGTTTGACCCACGAGGTGTCTTCGCCGTATTCCAGTTCAGCATTGAACAGGGTGGTAGTCAGGTCAGGGCCGAGGTTGGGATGCACACAGGGATAGGAGTCGCCCACAAAGATGGTGGCTTGCGCCCAGGCAAGCGCGCGCTCCACCTGGAATTCGACATCCATCCAGCGTTCGCGCAAGCTGGCATGCTCTTTTTGCGGGAAAGCAACCCCAGGGTTCATCTCATAGGTGCTGACATTAATGGGCAGGCGGTCAATGATTTCGCCGAACCACCAGGCTTCGAAGCGTGCAACGGTTTTGTCAAAGTCGGGCTTGGTGCTGAGTTCGTACATGGGTTTGCTCCTGTTTCAGGGGATGGAGGGGAAGAAAGCGTCGATGGCATTCATGAAGGCTTGCGGACACTCCTCATGCGGCACATGGCCGCAGTTTTCAAAGATCACCAGCGAAGCGCTGTTGATCTGCTCCGCCAGTTTCAAGGCAGTTTCTACCGGCACTATGCGGTCATCATCGCCGCTGACCACCAGCACCGGCATGGTCAGGCGCTCGAAGCGTGAAACAAGATCGGCGCGTGTGCTGGCGCGGGTGAATTCCCACAGCGCGCGGTCCCAGTTTTCCACCTGCAGCGGCAGTTTATAACCGGCAATGATCTCCTCCGTAATCAGCGAGGGATCATGCCATGCCCGTTGGATGGTTTCTTCGCCGGTGTTGGCAATCGAGCGCACAAAGTAGGGCCCGATTGCGCGCAACTGGGGAGAACGCAGGATGGCTCCCAGCAAACCGCGTGAAGAGCCTTCACCGCCGACCGAATCGACCAGCACCAGCGCACTCACACGTTCGGGAAATGCCACGGCAGCCGCCATGGCCACCCGCCCGCCAGCGGAGTTGCCGATCAGAATGGCCTGTTCTGCTTCAAAGTGCTCCATCAAGCCAAGGACGATGGCGATGTTGGCATCCTCACCATAGACATCCTCCTCCCATCCCCGCCAATCTTCCGGCATGGGGCGTTCCGTCAGCCCGAAGGCAGGGCGGTCATAAGCGACCACATGCCCATAGGCGGAGAGCGGCTCCATCACACGGTGCCACGAGAAGGTACTGGCGCCAAAACCGTGCAGCAGCAGGATTAATGGGCCATTGGGGTCGCCGCTTTCCTTATAATAGATCTCGATGCCGTTGATCTCCACCACGTTGCTGTCATCGCTGTAGAATGTTTCACGCGGCTGGACATCGCTAGGCGGAAAGTAAGGCACCAGCAGCGGCACCACCAACAGCAATACGGCAATCAGCAACACAATGATGCCGAGTGTTTTCCAAAATTTCTTCATCGTTTTCTCTTTCCATTAATCGTTATACAGGAACCACAGGATCATGTCGCTGGTCATGCGCCACTGTTCGTAATCTTCGATGAGGGCTTCGCCATCACGTCCCTGGGTGCCATAATCGCCGAACTGGGCGTGGTTGCCGCCCACAATCGCCAGCACATGCGTGCCGGACGGCAGCAAGGCTTTGGAGGCGTCGATATCTTCTTTGGTGGCCAGCCCGTCTTTGGTGGCAAAGATCGATAGCACGCGCAGGTCGGTTGTACTCAGGTCGCTGCTGTCTGGCGGATAGGCAGCAAGCAGTATCAACCCCGTGATCTGGTCAAGGTTATTGCCCGCATACACCGCCGCCATGGCGCCGCCCAGCGAATGTCCGCCGACGTACCACTCCTCCACCTCATTTTCGCAGGGGAAGAACGGGTTCCGCAGCACTTCATCAGCGCGGTTGGGGGCAAGTACCGCCAGACTGAGCGGCATCTTCATCATCACCACCGGCACACCAGCCTGCGCCAGCTGGTAGAGAAGCGGGGTGTAGGAACGGTAATCGACGCGTCCGCCGGGGTAGAAGATGATGCCTTTGGTCTCAGTGGGCTGATATGGGCAGAAATAGAGGGCATTATCATAATCAACGATGCTGATGCCCTCGGTGTATTCAATAATCTCACGGGTAGTGTCGCCTGGCCCCAGCGGGGTCAGGCCCCAGGCAACAAAGCCGATCACCATAAGCAACAGCAGCGTCATTACACCCAGCACAATTTTCTTTATCATCGTTTTCTCCCGATTAATCAGTATCCAGCGGAAGCGAAAAACAAATGCGCGCGCCGTCATCGTAACTGGTGTCCACCCAGATCTGCCCGCCATGGGCTTCGATGATCGAGCGCGTCAGATACAACCCCAAACCCACGCCTTTCACCTGGCGTGATGTTTCCGGTGAGCGATAGAAGCGGTCGAATACCAATGGTGCATCATTGGGGTCAATGCCGGGGCCTTCGTCCCGCACCGAGATGATGACCTGGTTCCATTTCACTTCGCCGTTGATCTCGACCGTGCCGGATGTAGCATACTTGATGGCGTTTGATACCAGATTGTTCAAAACCTGGCGGATACGGTTTTCGTCCGCCATGATGATGGGGAAATTGTTGGAGAAATTGCTACTGAAGGTGTGTTTCTCGCTCTGGGTGGCAAAGCGATCGCACACTTTCTGTGCCAGCAAGGGGATATTGAGGTCAGAGCGATGAATCTTGAAACCGCCAGCTTCGAAGCGTGAAGCATCCAGCAGGTTTTCGATCAATTCTGCCAGACGGTCGGTCTCTTCTTCGATCACCGCCAGGCTCTCCTGCACCAGTTCTGAATCCCAGTCGGCGTCTTGCAGGCGCAAAGTGGAGGCATAACCTTTGATCAATGCCACCGGGGTCTTCAACTCATGGCTGACCACGGAGATGAAGGTGCTTTTGAGTTCATCTGCCTGGCGGAAACGGGTGATATCACGCAGGCTGACGATGATATTTTGCAGTGCATTGGTCTCTGAAAAGAGCGGTGCGTAGGTGATGCCCACCGGTACCGCGGCGTTGTTATCGAAACGCAGCAGATCGCCCTCCACATACAGATGGGCGTGTTCAGTCAGCGGCCAACCACCCGCCTCTGCGTCTGCCAATTGCATGCCCTTGGGCGGGATACGCCAGCGAATGACTTCTTCGTGGTAATTGCCGAGGGTGTCTTCTTCTGAAATGCCCACCAGGTGGTGAAAGGCGTGGTTGCAGCGTTCGATCTTATGATCGGGCGTGAGAATGAGGATGCCGTCGCCGACCGCATCCAGCAGCGCACTCACGCGCTGTCGCTCGCGATTGACTTCGGCATAGAACTGTGCGTTTTGCACGGCGATGGCAGCCTGGTTGGCAAACGAATTGAGAATCTCGACATCGTTTTGCGAGAAGATGTTCTCGAAACCGCGAAAGATAAAGATCATGCCCACTGTGCGCTGGCGGGTGATCATGGGCAGGCCAATGCCGGTCAGCAAGCCCATGCTGGCTTGTTTGACGATCTTGCCCAGTTGCTGATTCATCAATTCCAGTTCTTTCTTCCTGCCCTCTTCATCCTCGGTCTGCACCGGAATATCGGCGAACACCGGCTGCAGCATGCGCAGAAAATCCGGCGTCAGACCGTGCGACACGCGCACCCCCCACAGGCCGCGGTGGGAGCGCAGGGCGATCAAGCCCGCCTGGCCGCTGAGCATATCGATGGAAATCATCAAAATGCGTCGCAGCAGGGTGTCGATATCCAGTTCCTGGGTCAGCGCGCGGCTGATCTCAAGCAGCGAATCACGCTGCTTGACGCGGAAATCGGGGGCGAGGAAGGAGGAAAGGTTAGAAAGCGTCATTCTGTTTCCATGTGCGCCAGCGCCAGGCAGCCCAGCAAGCCGACATCGTCGCCCAGTTCTGCCATGGCAAAGTGCAAATCATCCAGGTAATCTTGTGAATAGACCAGTTTGGGCAGGGCTTCTTTGATGGGGGCAAACAACAGGTCGCCCACCATCGAAACGCCGCCACCGAATATGACCGCGCTGGGATTGAAGGTGTGCAAAGTGTTGACGATTCCGTAAGCAAGGAATTTCGAGGCACGTGCGTAGGTTTCCAGCGCCAGCGCATCGCCTGCCTGGGCGGCTTCGGCCACGTCACGCGCGTTGACCTTACCTTTGCCCTGCAGGATGGATTCACGGCCCAGGTTCAGCTGTTCATTGGCATAGTAGGCGATGCCGGTGCCGGACGAGAACGATTCCAGATGGCCGAACTGGCCGCAGCCACAGGGATAATGGCTATCCGGTTCAAGGAAGGTATGCCCCAACTCGGTCGCCAGGCCCTTATGCCCATGCAGCAAGCGGTTATCAGCAACCACACCGCCGCCGACGCCAGTCGAAATGGTGAAATAGACCACATTTTTGTGTCCGCGGCCCGCACCATACTTCCATTCGCCCAATGCCGCCAGGTTGGCATCATTACCGATCACCACCGGCACGTTGAATTCAGCTTGCAGGATATCCCGCATGGGCAGGTTTTCCCAGCCTTCGAGATTGGCGCAGAAAGAGATCACGCCTTTTTCAGCGTCCACCGGGCCGGGCACGCAAATGCCGATGGCTTTCACGTTCTCGTCCGGCGACATCTGGTCATGAACGGTGGCGATCAGCCGTTCCAGGGGCGTGCCTTCGCCCACCGTGGCAACTTTCTTAATGCGCAGCGCCTGGGTACCGGTCTCGGGATAAACGGCAACGCGTATCTGGGTTCCGCCGACATCAACAGAAATGTATGTGTTCATAATACAGGTTCCTTTTTTCATAGCAGTGGAGTGTCCCCGCACGCGCTTTGCCTGCAAGGAGTTTGATGGAAAAATTATAACCCAATCACACTGCCTCTATGAGAAAATAATCAGTTTTATACTGCCATAAGCATACCGCAGCGGGATAAGATTTGTGTAATTGTTGGGCGCTTACACAGGATCACAATTAACAGACCGGCAAATCTGGTCTATAATCAAACCCAACCAACGCCAAATGAATAGGATTTGTTGCTTGCATGAAACCGATTGTGTTAATGACCGATTATGGATTGGAAGATGGCTATGCCGGCATTTTGAAAGGCGTCATTTTGGGGATCTCCCCCGAAGCGCCTGTCATCGATCTGACGCATGAGCTGCCCCCGCAAAACGTACTGGCAGGTGTGCTGACGCTGGAGCGTTCGGCAGCGTTCTTCCCGCCGGGGACTGTATTCGTGTGTGTCATCGACCCCGGCGTGGGTACCGAGCGGCGTTCGATTGCCGCCCGTTTGGGCGATCAGTTTTTCGTCGGCCCTGACAACGGTTTGATCACCCTGTGGTTGGAGCAATGCGAACGTGAAGATCAAGAGGTAGAGATTGTAGCGTTGGATCAGCCGCGTTACTGGCTTTCAGGGCTCAGCAATAGCTTCCACGGCAGAGATATTTACGCCCCGGTCGGCGCTCATCTGGCGGCCGGTGTGCCGCTGACGGAATTAGGCAGCCCGATCGTTGATCCGATCTTCATTGATATTCCCATGCCGATGCCCATTAACCGCGGCTGGGTGGGGCATATTCTACACATTGACCATTTTGGCAACCTTGCCACCAGTATTGAGCGCAAGCATCTGGTCGCCTTTGCCGAAAACATCGACAACGGCATCCCGCAGGCGCGCGTGCGCTATGGAGAATATGTCATCCACGGTATTCAATCCACCTTCGGCGATTCATCGCCGGGCAGCCTGAGCGCCATCATCGACAGCGCCGGGCG
>DSBE01000239.1 GCA_011053085.1 Chloroflexota bacterium | reverse complement strand
GCATAACGATGAATTCGTTGCTCTCGCGCGCATATAATCGAAAGGTATCAGCAAACACACCCGCAGGATAGGAACACTGGTCGCACTGCCCCACCAACATACCCTCTTGAACATCCCATAGCTGTAATGTGTCTCGGGCGCCAAAGGATTCTTGCGGCTGATTCAACCACACACAGGCAATATTCTCACCAAAGGTATCCATCGCAAAAACAGGCTGTAACGAATTCATTTCAAAACTATTCAACACCTGTCTTTCGTCCAATGAGTACACCTCAAGTGCCATTGATTCACCTGTTCCGCCTTCAATCTCATACACCAGCAAATTGCTTTCTGCGAAAAACAAGAAATTTGGTAATCGAAAGCCCCTTTGGGATGATAAACTGCTGCGCCTTGCAACCGCTGATATTTCATCTGCGTCCCATACCGCCAGGTATGAGGGTGCATTGCTAAGCGAATAGCCCGCCTCGATGACAGTATTTTCATCAAGAAAAGCCAACCGGCCCACATACTGTGTTTTCCAATTCTGAATAACTCGTTCATCAACCAGGTCTACCAAAAAGATATTTTCACGTCCGCCATATACCAGCCGATCGGAAGTAACCGGGAAAGCCGCCACAAAATTGATATCAAGGTTGGCATTAAACGAACTGAGCAGTATATTTTCAGGCAATGCGTACCAATGTATCACCTCACCGCTGTTCACGTCCCACACGCTGATGCCGCCCCAGAATCCTGCTGCCAGCCAGGCGCCATCCGCTGAATAGGCAAGGTGAACCCTGGTGTTGGCAGGCAGGTAAGGAATATCGGAAAAAACATCTTGCTGTTCTTCCGAAAGCCGGTAGGTGGATTGGCGAGTTCCCCGGCCAACAGACCAAATTTCCACTTGCATCGCGTCTGTGAAAAACGCCACTTGCTCTCCATTGGGTTTAAACGCACCACCCAGGTAATTGGGGCTGCCTGCCGTGATTTCAGATTCCCACAGCACCTCACCCAACGACGCAAGCACCTGAATCTTGCGGGGTTGAATCAATGCCAATTTATCAAGTTCCTGGTCGAAAAAAGCCACTGTGGCGTGATCAAGCGAATCGACAAAGCTGACCTGGTCAAAATTATCTGCAAAGATTGGCATATAAACCGGTTCTGGTTCTTCGATCACCGCCGTTGCAAACACCATGGGGGTTGGTTCTTCTGTCGGTTCCAGCTCCGGGGTGTCTGTAGTGTCCGGTGTTCCCACATCAAGCCCAGTCTCCGGCAGGTCGGTGGCCATAACAACCTCGCCATTGGTCGCCCTGGGTGCCAGATCGAAATATTGCACAATGAACAAACCTGCCAGCACAAAGACTATTAACCAAAATACTGAAACCACAATCACCAGTACCCGTTGTGATATCCTTCGCCAGTATGGCAAACGGAACCGTATTTTGGGTGTTTTCTGTGGCTTTGCTTCCGCCAAAGCGCCTTTGAGTTCATCTTCGATTGCCTGGTGCTTTTTTTCTTTTCGCAGCAATTCTTTGGCGTTGATGGTTTCCTTCGTGTCTCGCCGCACAGTGAACTCTGGTTCATCACCCTCCATCTGATCAAACGAGAACAAATCGTCAGACAGTTCATCACTTTGACTGTTGCTGCCAGCAGTGGGCGTGTCACCGGTTGAGAAAGCATCGCTTTCTTCAATCTCTTCTGACCCAAAAAACTCATCACTCAGGCGTGAAAATTCATCATCTGAAATCGTTTCGATTTGCTCGTTTTCGTTCTTCTCCTGATCCAATTCGATCCAATCAAGGTCAGCCGAAGAGATGAATGGACTTGACGAGACCGCTGAATCACCTTTACCTTCTTTTTGAGCGATAGTTTCAACCTCAGCCTTCAAATCATCCAGTGAATCCGTGATTGAACGCAAATCACCAGTGTCCACAAAACGCTTCATAGCTGTTTTCAGCAATTTGCTTTCCGGGTTGAGTTTCAAACCCCTTGACAGAATGGCTTTGCGCTCTTTCTCTGAATCACAGACATCAACCAGCCACAACCAGGCATATTCGTTCTTCACATTGTCTTGAATGAGCTGCAAAAGAATTTTCCTGGATTGTTCTTTTTCACCAAGCTGCGAAAGACGAATTGCTTGATCTAGTCTTTGTTGGCTATTGTCTGTTGACATTCTCTACCTGAATCACCTTCATGTGGTTGGGATGCTGCCATGGGCTCATGAGAGCTGTGATGGTTCGTGTTACAGATATTGTACCCCTATCTATGGATGGACGGCAATTGGTTGAAGTCGGAGCAGGGATTACGTTCGGTTATAATAAGCATTATTATAATCGAATTTCAAGGAGCCTCTTATGCGTGCCGTTGACGTGATCATAAACAAACGAGATCAGTTGGAATTGTCCAGCGAAGAAATCCATTTCTTCGTGCAAGGCTTGACCGAAGGCACCATTCCTGACTATCAGGTGGCAGCCTGGGCAATGGCGGTACTTTTGAATGGCATGACCGACCGCGAGACCACCGATCTGACCCTCGCCATGGCGCAATCAGGCGACACGTTAGACCTTTCCCCTGTGGTTCCTTTTACCGTCGACAAACATTCCACTGGCGGGGTTGGTGACAAAACCAGCCTCACCGTCGCCCCCATCGTTGCCGCCTGTGGCCTGCCAGTCGGAAAAATGTCGGGGCGCGGGCTGGGTTTCAGCGGCGGCACGCTGGACAAAATTCAATCCATCCCCGGATACCGCACCAACCTGACGCCACAAGAGTTCATGGATCAATTGTCCGATATCGGCATTGTCCTCACCGGCCAGAGTGCTAACCTTGCTCCCGCTGATGGCATCCTGTATGCCTTACGTGATGTGACCGGTACAGTGCAATCCCTGCCATTGATCGCTTCCTCCATCATGAGCAAAAAATTGGCAGCCGGCGCAGATGCTATCCTCCTCGATGTGAAAACCGGTGTGGGCGCTTTCATGCAAACTCTCCAAGAGGCCAGGGTATTGGCAGAAATTATGACCGCTATTGGGCATAACGCAGACCGCCAGGTGGTTTGCCTGCTTTCTGACATGAATCAACCGCTTGGTTCACAGGTTGGCAATGCATTAGAACTCAAAGAAGCCGTAGAAGCCTTGCGTGGGGACGCGCCAGCTGACTACAGGGAACATTGCCTCACCGTTGCATCGCACATGCTTGTGCTGGGTAAACAAGCCCAGACCCTCGATCAGGCACGCAGCATGGCACAGGATGCCATCAATTCTGCCCGTGCCTATGACAAATTCCGCCAGTTGGTTGATGCGCAAGGCGGCGATATCCGCTACGTTGATGATTTATCATTGCTTCCCACTGCCCAGTTCGTCGAACCACTGGAAGCCCCCCGAACTGGTTACCTGCAAACCATCCATGCCAGAGAGGTGGGTGAGACCGCTGTTGACCTTGGCGCCGGCAGAGCCAGCAAAAGCGACAGCATTGACCCTGCAGTCGGTATCACTATTCTCCATAAAGTCGGCGATCATGTCACCCAGGGAGAGCCATTGTGCTGGATACATGCCAACGATCAAGAAAAGTTAGAAGCCGCCAAAAAGCGACTCCTGTCTGCCCACCACATTGTTGATGAAGAAGTGCCTCCGCTGCCCCTCTTCTATGACATCATTCAATGATCTCGATGGGTGTGAACTTGCCTGAAAGCATGTCTTTCTTGCGTTGAAATTCGATTTGTGAAAGCACCATCGCCGCAAACATCAACCCGCAGCCAGCCATCTGCCAGGGCGTGAAACTCTCTTGCAAGTAGATCACACCGACCAGTGCTGCGAATACCGATTCCATCGACAGAAAAATGGCAGCGTCGGTAGGTTCGGCGATTTTTTGCGCCACCCCCTGCAACGTGAACGCCACACCGGTGGCAAGCACAGTCAGGAACAACATCGGCTGCCAGGCTTGTTGGATGCCTGCCAGCGTATTTTGTTCAAAAAACGCCGCTGCCCCCATACCCAAAAGGCCACAAGCCAGGAACTGAACCACAGCAATCTGGTAGGGGTCCGAATGGCGCACCACATGCGACAGTGCGATCATTTGAAAAGCATACAAAATGGAACTCCCGATCAAAAGCACATCTCCGCGGGTGACCTGAGAACCGCCCGAGCTGGTTAGCAAATAGAGGCCTGTCAGCACCAGCACAACCGCCGCCCAGGCGTTCCACCAGATACGTTTGCGCCAGAACAAAGACAAAAATACCGGAATAAAGACCACATACATACCCGTGATAAACCCGGCATTCCCCACGGTGCTGACCAGCAGTGCAACTTGCTGCAGAGCGCTGGCGCTGAACAACAAGACCCCGATACCAACACTCTGCCAAATCGCCTGTTTAGACAGTTGGATGCGAAAGCGAAATAAAAGCAGCAGCAGCAATCCGGCACCCAAAAATCGCAAACCGATAATGGCGAAAGTGCCCAAAGACCTGGCGGCCAATTGTTGCGCCGTAAACGCGCTGCCCCAGATGAATGCGATCAGGAGCATCAGGGCATCGACTTTGATTCGTTGAACAACGCTGGCTTTTTCCATTTCTGACCCATTCTACCAGAACCTCCCTATAATTCCACCAATCAACGTATAATGTGAAAAGGAAAATCACACAAGATCAGGCATGACCCTCGAATTATCAACCCCGCCACTAAAATTTTCGCTGCTAGGCCCCCCGCGCCTATATGCCAATGGTACCGAATTTTTCATGACCCGCAGCATTGTACGTGCCATGGCATATTATTTGGCATGCCAGGACAAACCCACCAGCCGGGCTGATTTGCAGTTGATGTTCTGGCCAGAAGCCTCAGCATCACGGGGAACGACAGCCCTGCGTGAGACGCTTTCAAAACTGCGGGGCAGCCTTCCCGAAAAATATTTTCTGATCACCACACCCACCCATGTGTATTTTGACAGAACCTTCGTTGGCTGTGATGTGTTAGATTTCTTACAACTGTACATAAACCTGGTCCCCCAGGTGCAATCCATCCCGCAAAGAAGCGCTTTGCCCGAAAAATTAGCGCGCGAATATGAGCAAGCTCTCTCTTTGTGGACTGACCGCACATTTCTCAATACGTCCAAGTTGCCATCCACCGAAATGTTTGACGAATGGTTGACCCAATTCGGAAATCAGTTGGAGATCAACCGCAATATTTTAGTAGAGCGAATGGTTTTTCATTGTTTATCTGAGGGCAATTTCAACAAAGCCATTCAATATGTCGATTTTCTGGCGAGCCCAACCAATTTTCATGTTTCATTCCACTATCAATTATTCGATTATATGATTGAATCACAACAATACGGGATGGCAAACAACTATCTGACTTATTTACGCCCCATGGCAGAACAAGCCGGTCTGGTTTTGGAGACAACCATCCTGAACCAATTCATCCAGACACTGATGAATCCCATGATTCAGCCTGCCAGCGAACGAGAACAAGCATGGCTGCGCCAATTTGCTTACCAATTACCCTATGTCGGCAATGCAGACATCATGTCATCGATTCAAAGGCAACCTGGCAATGTCCCAGGCATTATACTTACCGGTAAAACTGGCATCGGCAAGTCACGCACTGCGTACGAGATCGTTCGCCGCTTTCTGCAAAACCACCAGCTCGTTCACCTTACAATTCAACCGATAATGAGCAACATGCCCAACGCTGTTATACGGCAGTTATTGCGGCAAATGCAGCAACCGCATCAATTGGCGGCTCTGCCCGAGCGGGAGAAAGAGTTTCTGACCCCATTGTTTCCCGAACTAGGCCAAAACAGCGCCAAGATTTCCATTTACGCTGACATTCCGCCCAAAGAAAAAATGCGGCACCTGATGGAAACAGTCCAATGGTTATTTTGCCACCATCTGTCTACTGAAAAATTCTGCATTGTCCTGGATGATATCCATCATGCTGACTTTACCAGTCTGCGCATCATTGAATACCTCATAGAGCATCATGTATTTCCTGAGCATGGCTTTCTGCTGATGACCGGTGACAAAAATCTCTTTTCTGATTGGAAAAAAGATCTGGTGAAACAACTCAGCACCTCACTGCCAGCCTTTGATTTACAACCGTTGACTATAAGCGAATGGGAGCAGCTGGCAAACTCCGCCATTGGTGTCCAATTGGACCGGTCGGTTCTGGAGATTATTCATAAACAGTCAGAAAATAATACATTGCTGAGCCTGATGTCGCTGATGGAGACATCCGCCCAATCCGCAACGCAAGGCCCAGGGACATCCATAGCACTGACAACGGCACTTTCGTTCCCAAACTGGTTTCAGGAAAAGTTCGAACAGTTATCACCAACAGCCCAGGCACTGTTGCAATACTGCGCAATATTGGACAGCCCAATCCTGCAGAGCCACCTTCTGGGCGTGATGGCCGAATCATTTGAGACAATATTGGAAGGCCTTGATGAATTAGAAACCAATCATTTGTTATTGCCAATCCGAGAGCCGGGCCATGATTTAAGCTATCAATTTTCACACACACTGGTGCGGGAGAAAGTGATAGAAAACCTGAGCCAGGCCAAAGGGCAGCGATTGCATCTGGCAATTGCCAAAGGACTGGCACAACTCTACGAACCCAACGTGGCCCCCTACGCTGCGGTGATTGCATCACATTATCGAGCCGCAGGGCACACATGGTTGACTTTTGTCCATTATGAGATTGCGGCCAGACATGCTGCACACATGCTCGCCCCGGCTGATAGCAACCACTTTTTTGAAGAAGCCATGCAAATTGTTGAAAAAGACATTGCCCTCATCTCCGATGGGACCCTCGTACGATTTTTCAATGATTGGATTCGGATCAATCTTCAATTTAATATGGAAGAAGAGGCCAGGAACCATAG
>DSBE01000122.1 GCA_011053085.1 Chloroflexota bacterium | reverse complement strand
CGCTTTTCCTTCGTTCGTGGTCAACAAACAGGCGCACTGCCGTTACGGCCCTGCCACCGCCTACCTGCACGCGGCGGATATGTATGCCGGCGACACCGGCATCGTCACCGGGCGCTACATCAACTCCAACTGGCTGCACATCAAACTCGACAAGATCGGCTACTGGTGCTGGGCGTCGCCCAGTGTACTGGATGTCACCGGCGACATCAGCCTGCTGTATTACCGCGAACCGGACCTGTCACGCGTGGGCAGCAATATGTACGGCCCGCCGCAGAACGTGCGCGCCTCGCGCAACGGCAGCGAAGTCACCATCACCTGGGACGCCCTGTGGATGACGGAAGATGACGACCGCGGTTATCTGATTGAAGCCTTTGTGTGTCAGGACGGGCTCTACAAATGGTGGCCGGTGTCGTTCCCCAATTATCTCGTCACCACCTACACCGTGCGCGACGAGGCCGGTTGTCATGCCCCTTCCTCCGCGCGCATCTACTCAGTGGAAAAGCACGGCTTTTCCGAGCCGGTGATAATCGCCTGGCCTGCGCCGTAAAAAATTACAGGGAGCCATCGGCTCCCTGTTTTAGTTGCGTTTAGTCCTCACCCGGCGGGGTGAGCGCCTCGCCATCAATGGGGTTCTCCAGGCGCAGCCCATGCCCGCGCACCGTGACCACAAATTCGTGGTCAGGTTCCAGTTCTGCCAGCCGTTCGCGTAGGCGGCGCACCAGCGCGTCCAATGCCTGTTCCGAGATACCCAGTGCATCTTCACCCCACACTGCCGTGATTAACTGGGTGCGAGTGACTACCTCACCCGGTGCGGCATACAGCTGTTCCAACAGGCGGAATTGATTGCCCGAAAGCGGCGGCTCCAGTTCCTGATTGCGCACGAAAATACGCCGCGCACGCAGATCCACTTTGAGGATGCCTTGCGAGAAAGCCGAAAAGCCAGGCCGTGCCAGTCCGCCCAGGTCGCTGATATCGAGCGGCAGGGTGGAATCAGACGAAAGATAGACAAACGCCTGTACCAGCGCCACCTGGATCATATCCCCATCCAGCAGATACACGGGCTCCTCGATGCGCTGGCCGTTGCGGAACGTGCCGTTCTTGCTGCCAAGGTCCTCCAGCAGCACCCCGCGTTCATTGCGTGCAATGCGGGCATGATACCGCGAAACCTCACGCACCGGAACAACGATCTCACAGTCAATATCGCGCCCCAGGTTCAATTCATGCTCAATTTCCCAGCGTTCACCATTCAACGGGCCTGCCTGTGCAATCAACATCGGACTTTCAACGTTCATAGGGTTCATCATTTCACTCCTGGATCAGTTAGGAAGGATCGCTTCCGCCTTGATTAAGCATGTATTAATGGAAGCATCAGGGAGATAGCTGCAAAGGAAGAATATCTAAAGTATAGTGTATAATAATAACAAATTACAGCCAGTTTGATAAGGGCGCCGCTGTTTCGTTGTCCAATGAAATCAACAGATACGCATCGCAAACCGGCCTGACATCGCACAAAATCCTGGATTCCAGGTACATGAAGCGCCGGTGGTTTTTTCGGCGCAACGAAGAAGAAGAAAAATATGCCGATTCCACTTAAAATTGAAACGGTCCTGCGGGGTCGTTATTCCATTGACCGTATTATCGGCCAGGGGGGCGCCGGTTGTATCTATCTTGCCAATGACCTGCGCCTGGAAGGGCGCCAGTGCGCCTTAAAAGAAGTCGAACACGACCGCTCCCTGCCTGAAGAACTGCTGCAGGAAGCGCGTGATCAGTTCATGCGCGAAGCCACCGTGCTGGCGCGCCTCGACCACCCCAACCTGCCCAAGGTGTCTGACTTCTTCACCATCAAAAACCGCGAATACCTGGTGATGGACTATGTGCCGGGCAAAGACCTGCGCACGCTCATGGTGGAAGCGCGTCAACAAAACGAATTCCTTGAGGAGGATCTGGTACTGAACTGGGCCAGTCAACTGGCAGATGCGCTCAGTTACCTGCACAGCCAGGACCCGCCCATCCTGCACCGCGACATCAAACCCTCCAACCTGAAGGTAACCCCCTCAGGGCTGCTCAAACTGGTTGATTTCGGGTTGGTCAAGGTAGCTGCGCCGGGCGAAGTCACCATCACCATCGTACAGGGACAGGGCACCGCCATCTACACCCCGCTGGAGCAATACGGCGGCGACAACGCCCACACCGATGTGCGCTCCGATGTGTATTCGTTTGCTGCCACGCTCTATCACCTGCTGACCAACACCGCCCCGCCGGTGGCGCGAGAGCGCTTCCTGACTGAAGGCTTGCTGGCAGCGCCCACCCAGATCAATCCCAAGGTCAGTTTCCGCAGCGAACAGGCCATCCTGTGGGGGCTTGCCATGCACCCCGACGACCGCCCGGAATCGATCGAGATGTTCGAGGATGCCCTGCTGGGCAGCGCACCGTTGGACAAACGGCCGCGCAACAGCATGGTACGCGCCCGCACCAGTTCGGTTAACTACTATGCCGCAGCACTGCAGGAATTGTTCGGTTCCACCACCGAGCGCACCCTATGGGCGCTGGCAGGCGGTGCCATGCTGCTCAGCCTGCTGTTGACGATCCTGTTCTGACAGTCACCACCCGCATATTACGTCAATATACGAAGGCAAGACAATTTTGTGTATAACGCGTAGCGGCGGTAGATCTACCGCCACTACGTGACCAAATTCTACATTCTTGAATGCCCCGTTGGGTAAATGGTTATTCCTGCGGGGGGGATTTTTTCTTGCCGATTACCTGGCTGAGCAGTTCACCCAAAATGATTGCCAGCCCCGTGCCGACAATGATGACGGGCGTGATCAGATTCCAGTTCTGTCCCAGCAATGCCACCAGCCCGATGGTCAGGCTGGCAATGCCGGCAACCGCCAGCAAAATGGCAGGAAACGGGAAGCGTTTGGTGCTCAGGATGATGATCAGGGCATGGATCAGCCCACCGGCCGCTGGAAGCATCAGGAACGCTCCCCACCAGCCGGAGCCAACCCCCATCCAGTCCTGCACGGAGAACAAGTTCAGGCTATGCAATTGAAAGGCAGTGCCCAGCCCCATCACACACAAACCGACCCACCAGCCGAATTGATCAAACCAGCGCGAAACCACACTCTTATGCGCGTGGCGGTCGGTGAAGGCGTTCAGAAAGATCGAAAAGCCGAACACCACCAGCATAAGCGGCCAGTACAAGCTCCATGACAGGTTGAGCAGGAACATGAATCCCACCGTGGTGATGATCAACCCACTGCCAAGCATCGAACGCACAGAACTGCTCACGCGCCGCCGGCGCACAAACATTGACAGCGCACCACTGAGCGAAGCAAAACCAGGCACGAGAATGAAGATTGCCCACCACTTGAAACCGGCACCGATGAAACCCATCTGCTGCAGGATAACCACCACGCCTACCGCGATCAGCGCCAGCCCCCAAAAAACCGCCTGACTGCTTTTTGCGCGCCGCTTGTCCACAGCTTTGCGCTGGATATCCACAGGTTCAAGGGGCTTGTCCCCATGGTTATCCCCATCGCTATCAAATGCTTCTTCGAAAGCTTCTTCCACCTTGCGCGCGGCGCGGCTTAATTCGGTGCCGACCTTGTTGATCTTTTCCTCAATTTCCTTGCCGGAAGGGCGCTTACCGCCCTCAAGGGCTTCATCCACGCGGTCAAAGCCTTCGTCTATCTCGCGATCGACGCGTTCAAAGCCGGCTTCGATCTCTTCCTCTACCCGCTCGAAGTCCTTTTCGACTTCTTCCGCATTCTCATCCATCTCGTCAAAAAATTTGTTTTCTTCCATCGTTTCTCTCCTTCAAAGATCATTCACTGTATTATATACGTGAAGTGGGCGGTTTTGGTTGCTGCAGAGGGATAGTTGAGTGAGTAAGTGATAGGCACATCCCCACCTAACCGTTCCTTGACAATTTTCTTATCATTGCTTTTCTTGCCCCATGATACAATCAGGCTATGGCGGGTGATTCAACAGGACACCCGACGGTATAGTTAACGAAATGGAAGAAACGATCAATCAGGTATGCGCCAGTTTCATTTACAGGATCTGACCGCGCTGTACAATTACCGCCATCAGGTTATCACCCTTGATTGCGGTTATACCTACACGCGCGGCGGTCATCTACTCGGTACCTCGCTGCTGTTCGAACAACTCAGCCCAGAACGCAATGCCTTCCTGGGCATCGAGATCGAGCCTTTTTCGCGCAGCAAATTGCTGGGACAACTGAGCATGGATGCTGACAGCCATACTGCCCAGTTAAATTTTCTCGCCCCCGATACGCATGCTACCGCCAACGCCATGAAATTATTAATAGAGGGGCTTTGCAAACAGGCTGGCGAAAAAGGCGCGGTGTGTGTGCGCGCTGATGTTGAGGTGGGTGATGCTGTTTTTTCCAGCCTGAAAGACCAGCATTTCCGCACCTATGACCGCCTGCGCATCTGGAACCTGCCGCCGCAGGTCACCTTCCACCGCCAATTAGAAAGCGCCTGGAGTGCCACCATCGAGAACGACCTGATCGGCATTCGTCACCTGTACGCCTCTCTCACGCCGCCACTGGTGCAGGCAGCCCAACCGCTGCTGCCCGCCGCCATGCCCGACATGGTCTTTTGGCAGGAAGGCGAAATCCTGGGCTACATGGAATCCGTGGTGGGGCCTGCCGGCATTTTTCTGAAACCCACCCTGCACCCCGCCATCCAGGATGACGCTGGCAGGATTCTCTATCAATCCTTGCAGCATTACTTCCCCCTGATGGGCCGCCCGGTCTTCGTAGCGGTGCCTTCCTATCAGGGCTGGTTAGAAGCCATCCTTTACAAACTACAGGCTGAAGTGGTATCACTGCGCAGCCTGATGGTACGATATCTCGCTCAGCCGCTCAGGCTGCCGGAAATGGAGACCGCCATGCGATCCCTCGAAAAGGTACGCATGCGTCCCAGTCATTTCCAGGGGCAGGGAGGTGATGACTGTTGATCTGATTCAACCTGCCTGAACCCTGATGCACCCTCTGCCAGAAGCCTTCCGCCTCTGGTGATTGCGGTGTGGCTGCACAAAATTTAAAAGGAGCATTTTGCTAACGAAACGTGAGATATGAGTAAAAAACAAACACAAATAACTGATAATCTGGAAGAACTGTTATCCATTCTGCCAGTTGAATACGAACAGGCCATCCGCAGCGCCAATCACGCCCATGACCTGATCGAGATTGTCATGGACCTGGGGCGGATGCCATTCGCGCGCTACGCCCAGGGTGAAAACCAGATAAGCGATCAGGAAGTCACCCGCGAGTTGATCGATGCGGTCTGCGCCAAAACCGGCGAATTTGACGATGACAACCGCGCCGGCATCGAACGCACCCTGCACCGCATTTCCAGCATCCGCAGCCGCCGCGGCGATATCGTCGGCCTGACCTGCCGCGTGGGCCGCGCCGTGTATGGCACGCTGGATATCATCCAGGACCTGGTCGAATCAGGCAAGTCTGTGCTGATCCTGGGCGCGCCCGGCGTGGGCAAGACCACCCTGCTGCGTGAAGCTGCGCGTGTGCTGGCAGAAACCAAGCGCGTGGTCATCGTCGATACCTCCAACGAGATCGGCGGTGACGGCGATGTGCCCCACCCCGCGGTGGGACGCGCGCGTCGCATGCAGGTTGCCAAACCCATCCTGCAGCACGAAGTCATGATCGAAGCGGTGGAAAACCACAATCCCGAAGTGATCGTCATTGACGAGATCGGACGTGAACTGGAAGCCGCTGCCGCCCGAACCATTGCGGAACGCGGCGTGCAGTTGATCGGCACCGCCCATGGCCGCACCCTCGACAACTTGATGCTTAACCCCACCCTGTCTGACCTGATCGGCGGCATTGAGTCGGTCACGCTGTCAGATGAAGAAGCCCGCCGCCGCGGCACCCAGAAAACGGTATTGGAACGCCGCGCCCCGCCCACCTTTGATGTCGTCATCGAAATCGAGCAGCGCGACACCTTCATTGTGCACCCGGATGTTTCCACCGCGGTGGATGAACTGGTGCGCGGCTACCCGCTGCAGCCCGAATTGCGCCAACGGCGCGAGGATGGCACATTCTCCATCGAGAAAACTCGCATCGCTCCCTCAGATGGCAACCGTACGCAGGGCTTTTCGCGCAACGGTACCGGCCGCGGCACCAGGCCGGCAGCAGCGCCGGCACAACGCAGCGCACCGGTGCATATCAGCGACCAGGAAGCGCCAGCGGGGCAATCTGCCGCCAAAAAGAAAGGCGGCAGTAAATCCGCTCTGAAGCCCATACACATCTACGCCTACGGTGTGGCACGCAACCGTCTCGCCCAGGCCGCCCAACAACTGGGGGTGCCTGCCGTCCTGACGCGCCATGTGGAAGAAGCCGAGGTGTTCATCACCCTGCGCTCCTACTACCGCAGCCGCCAACAGGCGGTGATGGACGCAGAGAGCAGCGGCATGCCCATCTACATCTTGCGCGCCAACACCATTGCTCAGATGGAAAAAGCACTGGTGGAGATGTTCAACCTGTCCTACGTCGACTTCAGTCTGCCCAACGAAGAAGATGTCATGCAGATGACGGAGAATGCCATCAAATCGGTGTTGAATGGCGAGAGCTGGGTGGATCTGCCGCCAGCGCCTGCCAATATCCGCCGCATTCAGCATGAGATGGCACGCCAGGCGGAGTTGGTGTCGCATTCTTACGGCCAGGAGCCCAACCGGCGTGTGCGCATCTTCCGCAATTAATCAATGAATCACGGTAGGGACAGGGCTTGACCCTGTCCGCAAAAGAAGTTAGGACCGACACGGAGTTTACAAGATGGACTCTGTGTCGGCTTTATAACAAGGAACGCGGTTTAATGATTGTTAT
>DSBE01000277.1 GCA_011053085.1 Chloroflexota bacterium | reverse complement strand
TCAAATAACTCAACAGTCAGTTCCTCGAACATACCAGGACGCACCACCCCCGCGCAATTCACCAGCAAATCCGGCACACCAACATTTTCTTGAAAGGCTTCCAACACTGGTCTTAACTTTTGCCAGTCCGAAACATCCGCTGCCAATGTCAGCACCTCGTGCTGGCTCAACGGTTGAATCTCCGCATGTGCGGCAGCCAGCGCGTCAGCCCGCCGTGACAGGATAGCTATCCGCATGCCTTGCCGCGCCAGTTCCTTTGCCAAAGCCAGCCCGATCCCACTGGAACCGCCTGTAATTAAGGCCAATTTATCCTGCAATGCTTTCATTCGCACCTCTAAACAAATTATATCGAAATCTTTTTATAGAGCAATGCCTTCTTCAGCGGCAATTTTCCGCACGACCGCCGCCGCAGCATCATAATCTTCCTCTGCAGGCAGATGTTCCAGCATGAATGGCGTGTCCGCTGGCAATCTATCAGCCAGATGTAGGAAAGCGCGGTAATCAAGCCCGCCCAAACCGATGCGCACCTCTGGCAGGTGCACGGTCAGATCGTTCTGCAAAAGAATGTCTTTGGCATGGATGGAGCGGATGCTGTCGCCCAACACCGCAAAGGATTCTTCCAATAATTGTTTGTTTTTGAAGAATTTTTCTGGGGTGTTAATCCAATTGACGGGATCCAGATGCGCGGCGAATTCTTTGCGGTCAATGTCCATCATCATACGCGCGTAGCAGCTGACCGAATCAGGATACATCCACGGCATACCTTCCAGCGTGTAAAAGGTCCGTTTCGGCTTAACGGCATCAATGATAGCCTGCACCGAATCAATGATCATCGCATAAGCATCCTCTGTCATGTCCAGCGCGCACGGCCCGTCCCAACGCTCACCCAGCGAGCCAGCGATGTTGACACAGCAGCGTGCGCCCAATTCATCCGCCAGCCACAGACCTTTCTGGCAGCGTTCAATGGCAGCTTTTCTGATCGCCTCATCAGGGCTGAGCGGGTTGCACCAGGTGCCCACTTCCGCAATCACGATATCTGCCTGTTCCGCCGCCTGCACATACCCCTGAATCACATCCGCAGGATGATCCTCAATCGCCAGCGGTGAATAAGCAGCTCGGTAGCCTTTCGCCAGCACTGCCTGCGTCCACTCTTCTGGGGTTGTGTACGGTTGAAATACAGGTCCTCCGAATCGCATGATCTTTCTCCTTATCTATTGTTTGGGTTTAATTTCCGGTCAGAATTCTCTGCACGGCACGTTGCAGCACCAGGTCTTCACCGGACAACACACTCTCTGCCGTGATCGATAGGCGGATGTCAGGCACGACCCCCACCCCCTCCAGCAGAACCGAGCCGTCTTCCAACTCAAACCGCCCGGTCGGTGCTGAAAACGAGATACCACCGGGCAGGTCAAATTTGCCTCGTGCGGTTTCAGCCTCAACACCCGCAGTCGGGTTATAACCCATCACCACCATGCCCGGCACCTGGCTGAGTGCGTAGGATTCCAACTCGCAGGCGCTGTAGCAAAACTGGTCTACCAGCAAAATCAATGATGGGAAAGAGTAGGTTGTCACCATGGGCGTATAGATGGTCGGCTCATCATCTCCGCGCGGCTCAAAAGTCCCGGTATTTTCATTGTAATATTTCAAAATACCCATGGAGATCTCCTGGTCCGTCAGATACCCCGCCAGGTTGTAAGGGGTTCCGCCGAAGTTCCTGCGCAAATCAAGGATCACTCCACGCACATCGGCTTCATTGAATTGTTCCATGGCACGCTCAAAGATCGTATACCCCAGGTTGAGGTCATCGGAATTGCTATTGACCTTCACATAACCGATCCCTTCAGGCTGTAAGACCTTATACTCGATTGGCAGCACATACTCATCAAACTCACCGCCCAAATAGGTTGCCCACAGGCTGTCAAATTCGATCATTGAATCAAGTTCCACGGTCACAACCCCGCTTTGACCCGGATTGATGTAACTGACCTCCATCGAAGCACCCATCGCATCCCGCATAACAAAAACAGTCTGTTCATAGCGCAGGCCGAAATCCGTCGATTGCGGGCTGTAGGGTTGTGTCTGGCTGATCGCTTCACCAACCGGCAATCCACGCAGGCTGACGATCTCCGCCCCGCGTTGTATACCTGCCAACTGGGCTGGCCCGCCCTCCAGGATGTATACCACCAGCACCATGCCGTCATCCAGTTCACGAATCGCCATCCCATAACCGCCCAGCATGTTTTCCTGCACCCAGCGGCCTTCCAAATCTCCCCCGCTGACGCCCACATGCCCGTCATTGAACGCCAGCGCAAATTCGCGCAGCACAAGATAATAGGCATAGGCATTGCGATTTGCCTCCGCCGCCTCCAGCATAGGGTATACAGTGGCGTACAGGCTGTCCCAATCGGGCTGCTTTCCGTCAATGCCGTTAAACGCATATTGCAGCGAGAGTATATCGAACATGTTGTTGAAAGCTTCTGTGTAGCTCATAGCTGAGAAATCTTTGACGGCTGCGTCTTGCGGCTCCAACAAAATAACCTCAGGGACTGGTTGCCGTATGACCGCAAAAGGATCGCTGTCCAGATCGATCACGGCATAACCTTTGGGAACCGCCATCAGCGGGTCATCATCGGTGAACAGCAGCCCGTCCTCTCCATAACCTGATGGAAACATTTGTTGATCATCTTTTGCCCAAATGATTAATTTTCCACCGATCACTTCGGATTGATTGTCGCGGTCGGTGACCACAGATGCCAGGTATCCCGGCCAGCCCTGATATTCGTCATTGTCAACATAAAACGGTCCACCGGTCCAGTTGGGCGCAAATTCAATCGCAAAGATCTGTACTCCGCCCGCCTGTGCCTCACCGAACAGATGAGAAGTCCCTTGCGGCTCAGCCGGCAGGCTCAACTGATAGGTGGCGCTGTTATTCTCGGCATCAAGGTCCAGATAACCCAACACCTGCGATTCCACCGGGATGACCCAGTCGTTGTCGCGCAGCAAGAACCCGGTCATATCAAACAAACCCACTGCATATACCCGCGCATAGCCTTCAGGATAAAAATCATTGGTGTAATCAAAACCGCCCACGATCATTTTCGGCTCGTTCGGGTCAATCACCAGCGCAGTCTCATCCGGCAGGCATACCACCTCCGGACACAGCACCTCTTCACACTCGGTGATACATACCTCTGGCGTTTCTGTAAGAGTATCTGTTGCCTCGCTGGTGAGACTGCGCAGCAACACACACCCCATGGTGAACAAAATAACCACTGACAAACCGAAGATGAGCGAGTGTTTTTTATAAGCCATATATTCACTCCTGCGAAAAAAGGTTTTGAAATGAGAATTAAAAATGAAAAGGCGAACGCAATACAGCCAATTGTACCCAAAAATCAGGAAAACTTCACCCAAACAGGTTTATAATGTATATATTGAGGCAATCGAAAGAGGGACTTATGGAAACGACTATCACTGATGCCATTCGTGACAAGCTGCTTTTCTTGCAGCAAGACGAGATCAACGGCCATCATACGTATACACGGCTGGCAAAACGAATAAAAAACGAACACAATAGCCAGACCCTGCGCAAAATCGCTGCGCAGGAAATGAAGCATTACAACATCTGGAAGAAGTACACCCAACGTGATTTGAAACCCCAAATGGGCAAAGTAAGGCTCTTCGCCTTCATCAGTCGGGTCTTCGGACTTACCTTTGGTGTCAAATTGATGGAAAAAGGCGAAGAGGCCGCCCAGTTGGCTTATTCACAAATCCTCGACCAGGTGCCGGAAGCCCGCATGGTGATGCAGGAAGAAGAAATCCACGAAGATGAGCTGCTGGCGATGATCGATGAAGAAGCCCTGACCTACGCCGGATCGGTCGTGCTGGGGTTGAATGATGCCCTGGTGGAATTGACCGGCGCTCTGGCAGGCCTGACCTTTGCCTTCCAAAACACCCACCTGATCGCCCTCACCGGCCTGATCACCGGCATCTCTGCTTCTTTCTCCATGGCGGCATCCGAATATCTGTCGCAAAAGAACGAACAAACCGAAGAAGGTGGTTTGAAGCAAGATCCGCTGAAATCAGCCATTTACACCGGTATTGCTTACATTGTCACCGTTACCGCCCTGGTGCTGCCTTACCTGCTGTTCACCAGCTACGTCGTGGCGCTGGCTTTCACACTGCTTAATGCCATCCTTGTGATCTTTATTTTCAACTACTATATCTCAGTCGCCAAAGACCTGAATTTCCGCAAAAGGTTTTTCGAAATGGCGCTGATTAGTATGGGCGTGGCGTCCATTTCTTTCCTTGTAGGTGTGATTGTAAAAAACGTATTCGGAATCGATATATAAGCAAAGAGCAGCAAACCAAAGTTACTGTTCTACACGAAAAGTCGCCACGAGGCTGTCAGTCACCAGATGCCAGACCTGCACCTCGTGGTTATTGCGCACAGCAAACAAAATGTCATCCGGCGCAAACACCATCTGTTGCACCTGCGGAATCTGGCGGCTGATGACACGCTGCTCCTCTCCGCTGCGCAAATGATAGAACTTGATCAGGTTTTCTTCAGTCGCCACAGCCAAAGTCTGGTTGTCGGCGTTAAACGCCAGCGCAGTTACATTGCCAGCAAAGGTATTGAATTCACGCACCTTTTCTCTCGCAGGAATGTCCCATAAGAATACCACCGGTTTGTCTTTGAATCGCACTGCCAAATATTGGCTGTTAGCAGAATATGCCACACCGGTAACATCGCGGGTATCACCCAGAAAAGTGATTCTCTCGCCAGTTGCACTATCAAGGATACGCAAACGATCAAACAACGAAAACACGGCAAAAGAACGGCGGTCTGGCGCAAATACCACCCCATAATAATTGATCGCAGATTGCGACAGGCGGTAAACATCCAGCAAAGCGCCATCACTGGTGCGCCATTTCAAGATCATATCCAACATGGCATTGGTGAAAAGTGTCTGCCCATCCTGCGAAAATGCCACCTGGTCAATGTCACCGCGCGATTCTGCATAATCAAAACTCTGCACTTCTGCCCCATCGCTGACCCGCCACATTTTCGCACGAGTAGTGAATTCGTCGCCGGAACCTGTACGGTCAAACCCGGCTGCGAGATAAGCGCCATCAGCAGAGAAAGACAATGTTCTCACCGGCACTGGTGGGTCCATGGCAATATACAGAATTTCGTTGAACGCTCTGCCATCATAAATGGTGATGCCTTCACTGCCTGCCAATGCAAACAAGCGGCCGTCCTGTGACCACGCCATGTCAGCCACCAGTCTGCTGCGCACCAGGCTGAAAACACCTTCCAGCACAGCCGGGGTACTGGTCGGGGTTGTGACAACCACCGCTGTTGTCATCTGCTCATTGCTCTCAACAATCGGCGTATTGGTTGGTGTTGATGTGAATGTCGGGGTTGGTGTAGGGGTTTGGGTGGATTGCATCTCATCGTTTGTGGCGGGGTTGGTGCTGGCAAGCGTCGCTGTTGCTAATTCCACGGTTTCAGTGAACAATACCGCTGCCGAGGGATTGTCGATCGTGTTCGCGTTCATCCAATAATCACGAGTCAGCCAGGCACCCAACACAACCAATCCGATCACCGCCAACAATCCAAAGATGAACAAAATCCTTTTTTGGGATTTTGTCAGACCAGAGGATGGTAGGGGTTTTCCTTCTCGTTCATCTGGTTGAGCTGTTTCATTTTCAAGCCCAGCAATTTCCAGTTCCTCTTGCTCTTGATCCTCTTCAGCATATAAATCCCTGGGATCTATGTCGCCGACTTCCTCCTCCAGCGTTTCAAGTGATGGCTGGAACTGTGCCGTAAGAATCGCCAACGCTTTTTGTAAACGGGTATCCTCAGGATGAAATACCAATGCCTGGGTAAGTACCTCATAGCGTTCCTGTTCGTTTGGCATTGTGTCTGCCAGCCAGAACCATGCCATGATTTCCTGCGGTTGTTCAGCCACCAGCTTTTGCAGGATTTCGCGCGCTTTGTCTTTTTCGCCTTGCTTAATCAGCCGGATGGCTTCCTGTAAATTATCCATTATGCTCTATCCTCATCCTGTTAATTCCCCCAACGCAGCATTGTTCCCCTGGCAGGCAAGGTGATTGCCGCCCGGTCACCAGCACGCAGCAACTTGAGTTCGCCTGTCACAGGATCTGAGATCAAAGCCAGAGAAGCGCCGGGCGCCCATAGCACTTCCGTTAATCCCGTATAGCTATCCGGTCGTATCACCTGCAGCAGGGATACCCCGTCATCAGCTGCCTGTGCCATCATTAAAGGCACGCCTTCCCGCTTCTCGCGCGGCGCATAAAAGAAAAGCAGGTCGCCATTGACTGGTTCCTGAATCGGAAATGCGCTGAAAAACTCTGCGTTTGCGATTTGCGCGCCAGGAAGAATGGTGTCAATCGTATCTTCCCAGATATCCACCAGCCACAAGCCCACCGCGTTGCCATACTCATCTTCCCCCGTAAAGTACACCCCGTCCTGTTCAGCATTCAACTGCGGCTGACAACACGGGCCATCTTCGAACTCCGCGTATAAATCACCATTCCAGGCGTTCAACACCAGCAGCGACTTTTTCTGGTTAACCTCAACCTGTACATACAAATTGTTGCCGCCCGGCGAATAGAAAATAGGGCGATATTCTACGGTATTGGATTCTGAGACCACGTTGGTGCGGTATTGAGTATTCTCATTGCTCAACAGGAAATAGGTGTGCAGCCCGTTCATGGCATAAGCCACCCGATTGCCATCCGGCGAGAATACCGGCGCTGTGATCGCTTTCAGCATCACATCTTGTGGAGAGTCTGCCAAATACGCCTCGCCGCTTACCAGCACCCGACGATTCTCACCAATTTTATTGGTCAGGATCAGTTGATTACCGCTGACAAACACCAGATGATCTGCCGCCTGTGACACATCAAAAGCGGT
>DSBE01000419.1 GCA_011053085.1 Chloroflexota bacterium | reverse complement strand
CTGCGGGTCGCATTCATCATTCCAGAACGGCACAGTATCCAGCGCGCCTCCGCTGACGGCAGCGATATATTCCAGCGCGTCCTTCTCACGTTGGATGATCTTGCGAGCACTGGGCGAGATGTTGTCCAGCGTTTGCGGCGCGCCTTTCTCATGCACAGACAGAAAATCAACCCGCACCGGTGCTTTGGGGTTGAAGCGGTTTGCCCCGCCGACACAGTGTTTGACAAAGGCCTGGAATGTGCTTGACAGGGTGATGCATGTGCCCGGTCCACCGAATTTTAACGATGGTTCCACCGACCACAACCCGTCTGCACACGCATCAAAATAGGCGCAAAAGGTTTCATCAGAACCACGAAACCACCCGCCGCGGATATCCGGTTCATTCCATGTCTCAAAATACCAGCGTTTGACTTCATCACGTCCGAAGGATTCAATCAGATGTGCCGCCAAAGCAACGATAAAATCGCGCCACTCCTGCAAAGTGTCGTCATTACGAAAGTCACCAAAATGCCCCGAGGGATTGCCCATCAATTCAAAGATGGGGCGCAAGCCATTCTTCACCAGTTGGCGCAGCGCTTTGTCAAGATAGCCCCAATCATAACCAAGGATATTGTCCCAGCGGTCTTTGTTCACCCTCACCAGGTCAAGCAAGTAATGGATGCGCACATAACGGATGCCGTGATGGGCGATCGCGCCGATCATGTCAAGCTGAAACTGCATGGACGATTGCAAAAGCAGACTGGCCGGGGTAAAACCCGTGCTTTCCCAAAAATGCGGGAAATGCCCTCTGACTTTTGAACAATCGACCTCTATGCGCATTTCCTGTGCCTCCCTCGATGTCAGTTAAGATGATGTCAGTCTTGTGTCGATGAAACCTGGGTGATGAATTCAGGCGGATGCAGCCACCAGATCTTCATGGTGCAATAATCTGCCGCTTTGATGAGCGCTTTGTATCGGTTCTCGGGAAAACCTGTCGGCACTACCACATCAAAGGTCACCGAAGTGACCGTTTCAGATTCGTCATCAAGCTCAACATTGGCAACCACCTTTTCAGGCATGGGCAATTGGTGCTTTTTACAATAACCACGCAGGGTGGAAGCGGTACAGGCCACCAGGCCAGCCAGAAAAGTAGCGCCCATTGAAGGACCGGCATCCATGCCGCCATTCTCTTTCTTATGATCGGTAATGACGATATGATTGCCTACCTGCACTTCGACCCGTTTTTTATCGTCAGGGATTCCTACCAGGGTTACACTTGACATACTTAAGCTCCTTTCACCAGCGTTTCTTTATTTCAAAAATTTTACCGGCGCAGACAGGCTTCAGCATTCAGCCAGGGGCGGTCCTCAACCATGCGTAAATTCATGTTACCTGGCCTGCATCTATCGTGATTGCCTTCAAGGTGCCGGTTCATTGCCACACTCGCCCTCCGCTCCTTATATTGCACCAATGATACCAGAATCCCATCTCCTTGTGAACAAACCGAGCGAAAATTCGCAGGCTCAAACAGGATCAGATTCGCGGATTCGTTTGCGCGTGATCAACCACATGGCAGGGGTCAACAGCAGCACAGAAAAGCCCAAACCCACCCGTTTGGAAAACCTTCTTGCCACCCCGCCGATGGCAGGCCCGCCCAAAATCTGGCCGACTGCATCCATCTGTCCACTCAACGACAGCACCGTGGCGCGCGTTTCAGGCCGCAGGCGGTAATTGACCCAGGTGGCGTACATGGGTGACAGCACCTCACGCAGCATGCTCGCCAGCACCATCGCCGTCAACGCCGCTGCCAGCCAGGGCGTGGCAACCGCCCCGATCAATGCCACGAACAACAGGAAAATGATCACCGTGATCGTGCGCGCCAGTACGCGTTGATCCGCCAGGTTCACCCGTTTGTGTAAAGAGCCCAGCAAGAAAAAGATCAACACTTTTCCGATAATGTGCGCACCCCCGATCATGCGTTCCGGCCCGATCACGCCAAAATCATAGCTATCCATGGCGAACGGAATCCACAGGCGGTCAAATCCTTCAGTATAGATCGCCAGGAATACGCTCAACAACAGGATCCAGCGCAGATTCGGTCGCCGCCGGACTTCCTTCATCCCGCCCACCACCGTCGCTTTCATCTGCTGCCAGAAGGGTTCCGCTTTCTGACGAGAGGGCTGAAAGCCTTTTTCAGGCATCATTACCCATAAAAAGAGTGTCACAATAAGGAAACCAATTCCGCCCAATAGCAAGGGTAAACGCATATTGAAAGGCATCACCATCGCAGCCAGGGCGATTCCTGCGATGGAAAATATCTGCTCAGGACGGGTGCCCTGAATAATCAGATCATTGGCATGCTGCTCCCCCACCTCATCCGACAGCCAGGCTTCAACTGCACCGCTCAGAAAGGTCACACCCACGCCCCAGATCACCTGACACACAAGGATGTTCCAGAATTCCGCGATCACACCCTGTAAACCTAACCCGATGCCCACCAAAAAGAACCCGATAATGATCGAAGGTTTGCGTCCATACAGGTCTGCCACCACGCCGGTGGGAATTTCAAACAACAAAACCGAAAATTCCAGCATGGTTCCCACCAACACCAACTGGAGAGCATCCATCTGCACCTGTTCGTAGTAATAGATCAGGTCCAGTGAGAAGGCAAAAGAGAACAACAACGGCACCACGCTGCGGATGACAACAAGATAGAGAAATTTCGGTGAACGGATGGTTGGCTTCAATGAAAAACTCAACCAACCCGATTAATCCGCATCAAAGTCATCGTCCGCCAGTTCGCGGTCGAGCAGCTCGCGATGATACATGAAATGTTCCTGCACCGAAAAAGGCTCTTCTTTTTTGGATGGTTTCACCTTGCTGTAGCTGCCGTCTGGTTTCATCTGCCAGGCTTTGGTATTGTCACGCAGATACACCCGCAAGACCTGATCGCGGATATAGCGAACCATCTCGGCATCCTCCACCGGGAAAAGCGTTTCAATGCGCCGGTTCAGGTTGCGCTGCATCATATCGGCGCTGCCGATGAACATCTCTTCCTCGCCGCCATTGTGGAAGTAATAGATGCGGCTATGTTCCAGGTATCTGCCCAGTACACTGATCACACGGATATTGTCACTCAGCCCTTTGATACCCGGGCGCAATGCGCACTCCCCGCGCACCAGTAGAATCACCCGCACCCCTGCCTGCGAAGCGCGGTAAAGGTGCTCAATGATCGGCGGGTCGATCAAAGCATTACACTTAAAGATCAAATAACCCTGCATGCTTTCTTCTTGGCGCTCGATCTCACGATTAATACGGCTTTCGATACCCTGACGAAGATTCACCGGGGCGACCAGCAGTTTCTTATAATCGCTCTTGCTGGAATACCCCGTGATGGCATTGAACAGGTGGGTCACATCTTCGCCGATTGCCTCATCACAGGTCATCATGCCGATATCTTCATACAATTGCGCGGTTATGTGGTTATAATTGCCCGTGCCGAGGTGCACATAGCGGCGCATGGTATCGCCTTCACGCCTGACTACCATCATCATTTTTGTGTGGGTTTTCAACCCCACGAAACCATAGCTGACATGCACCCCCACCTGCTCCAGCATGCGCGCCCATTCAATATTGGACTCTTCATCAAAGCGCGCCTTTAGCTCCACCATCACCGCCACCTGTTTGCCATAATCTCGCGCCGCTTCGAGCAGCGCAGCCACGATCGGTGACTTCTGCCCCACACGGTACAGGGTGGCTTTGATCGCCACCACATTCGGGTCACGCGAAGCACGCTTTAAGAAATTGATCACCGGTGTGAACGAGTCATACGGTTGATGCAAAAAGATATTACCCTTGCGGATGGCGTTGTAGATACTGGGGCGCTTGCCTGCCACCATCTGGTCAATGAATTGCGGTACACGCGGTTGATAGCGTGGAAAATGCAGCTGGCGTGATTCAATGTCAGCCAATTGATCCAGTGTGCGCAAGACCAGTGGTTCATGGCTCATTTTATAAATATCGAGCCTATTTACGCGCAAGTTTTCCTGCAGAATACTGAGGATATGGTCAGGCATGCTATCGAAGATCAACAGGCGCACCACCGGCCCAAAACGTTGTTTGCGGATCTCTTCTTCGATCGTCTCCATCAGGTCATCCGATTCGATCTGCTGGATGTCGTAGTCTGCGTTGCGGATCACGTGAAAAGGATGAGCTTCGATGATGTTCATGCCCGGAAATAGCTTTTGCAAATTTGCCACGATCACTTCATGCAGCCAGACAAAATAATGATGTGTCGGCAAGGTACCATCTTTTTTAACCCCGCCAGATGAGCGTTTGATCGGCACCAGATGGCCGATTGCATTGGGCACCTTTATGCGTGCGAAGCGTTGTAATCCTTCATTATCTTCTAACAACACCGCCAGATTCATGCTAAGGTTGGAGATATGCGGGAAAGGATGGCCCGGGTCCAACGCCAGGGGTGTCAGCACCGGGAACACAACTTCGTCAAAATAGGCTTCCACCGCATCTTTCTGTTTCTCTGTCAGCAAGTCATAATGCTGCAGATGAATGCCCTCTTCTTCCAACAGCGGCATGATTGTGTCGGTGAAATATTGGCGGGAATCACGCATGATCGCGGTCGCTGCCGGACGGATCTGCGCCAGTTGTTCGGCGGGCTCCAATCCCTCAGGAGAAAGCGCCCGCACCCCCTGCACATTCTGCAGGTGCAACCCCCCCACCCGCACCATGAAGAATTCCTCCATGTTCGAACCCAGGATCGACAGAAAACGCACCCGTTCGAGCAGCGGCTTGTTCTCATCTTTGGCTTCTTCCAAAACTCGCCGTTGAAACTCCAACCGCGACAATTCGCGATTGATTATGTTGATCGGATTACCAGGGTTCTCTATGTCATATTCCTTAGCGGGCATGCCAGCGTCCTTTCCATCTGTCGGGCCTTACACCGATTATACATGACTATACCGGCAGGAAAAATACTTTGTTCACCAAGACCAGGCAGGCAGATTAGCGCCCTAAATAGGTTCACTATTTCCAATGAGCGCTGTCTTCCGATTGAGATGTTTTACCACCAGCAAGGATACCAGCGAGAAAAAGATCATACCCGCACTGATCACAAAGATCATCACCAGGTTGGTGTCGAACAGATATCCCGACAGAGTACTGGCGATGATGCTGGCCAGTGTGTTCAACATCACCAGGATCCCCTGCAGGGTGCTGGCATTTTCCACACTGCCCTGTTCATCCAGATAACGAACCGCGCAAACCTGGAACAACCCCCACCCCGCACCGCGGAAGACACTGAACACCACCATCAAGGCCACATTCTCAACCCAGCCGTAGACAAAAATCGGGATTAGCCCGGCAAGGATGCCCATGATCATCGCCGTTTCTGCAGAAAAACGGTCAACGATCTTCTGCGAATTGTGGCGGATAATCATACCCCCCACCCCGATCACGGTCCCGACCAGTCCGATGACAAACTCATTGGCGCCGCGCATATCCAGGATTGGAGCTGTGAAACCAAACGCACAGAAATAGGCAAAGTTGACGCCAAAATGCGCTACAAAAAAGACGATCACCGCCGGCGGCAGGTTTAATTTTCCTGGAGCCTGTGACTTTGTTGCGACCGGTTCACCATTTTCATTAACTTCCACCGGTTCTTCCAGGTTCGCAGCAATCAGGCTCACGATCACATACATGACACCCGCACACAAATAAATCCATCGAAAGCCGAATTTTTCCCAAACTGCCCCGCCAATCAGGTTCATGGTGGCAAAAGCCAGCGCCCCCCAAAAGGTCATCCGCCCAAAATCAAGGTGATAACGCCGTGCCATTCGCACGGTTACTGAATTGCTCAGCGAGTCCAGCGGGCTTTGCATCAATGATAGGAACACCGCCGCAGCGATCAGCCAGGCATACGACTGCGGGAACATCAACAAAGTCACCCCCACCGCCGATAGCATCATGAATATCCGCATCATTTTTACGCGAATGCCCAGACGGTCAGCCAGACGGCTGAATATGGGCGCTGCCAGCATGATGATAAAGCCGCGAATCGAGCCAATCGAGCCGACCTCCACCCCGCTGAAGCCACGCCGGGTAAGTTCAAGGTTCATGAAGGGCATGTATAGTGCAAACACCGACCAATAAGCGCCAAAGAAAAGCGAACCACGAATGGCCGGAGATTCCAGAATGCGCTCACGTAGTCGATTCATGTCCTTATCTTACCTTGGAAAAGAAACAACCGCCAAGGTGGTTTTTATATGCAAGCCCGCTCCTGGTGGTAATCCCGCAGATAGCGCTGCAGATATTGACCGGTGAAAGAAGCGTCATTCTGGCAGATCTCTTCCGGCCTGCCCACTGCGATGATCTCACCACCAGCATCGCCGCCTTCCGGCCCCATGTCAATGATGTAATCCGCAGTCTTGATAATATCAAGATTATGCTCAATGATCAGCACCGTATTACCGCTTTCCACCAGTTGCTGCAGCACTTCGATCAGTTTGTGCACATCAGCCGCATGCAAACCAACCGAGGGTTCATCCAACACATACAAGGTGCGTCCAGTAGCACGCCGTGACAGCTCTTTTGCCAGTTTCACCCGCTGGGCTTCGCCACCGGAGAGCGTCGTTGCTGGCTGTCCGATACGGATATACCCCAGTCCCACATTGTAGAGCGTTTCCAACCGGCTCAAGATGCGCGGATGCGCTTCAAAGAAATCAATACCCTGCTCTACGGTCATATCCAACACCTCAGCAATATGTTTGCCTTTGTAACGCACCTGCAACGTTTCGCGGTTGAAGCGCGCGCCATGGCAGACTTCGCAGGGCACATAGATATCCGGCAGGAACTGCATCTCGATCTTGATCTGCCCCTGTCCCTGACAGGCTTCACAGCGCCCGCCGCGCACATTGAACGAAAAACGCCCGGCTTTGTAACCACGCAGCTTGCTTTCCGGCATTTCGGCGTACAGGGAGCG
>DSBE01000390.1 GCA_011053085.1 Chloroflexota bacterium | reverse complement strand
GGTAAAATACTATGGACACCTGTTTTTGAGGTCGAGGTTGTGGGAACGACAGGAGCAGGGGATGCTACTGTGGCGGGTTTCATTGCCTCTTTGTTTCATGAAATGAGCGCAGAGCAAGCACTAACGATGGCGGCAGCCGTTGGAGCTTGTAATGTCGAAGCCCTGGATTCTACCTCCGGTATCCAATCCTGGTCATCAACTGTAGAGCGCATCATCAATGGGTGGCAGAAGGTAAGCCTACTTCCTGAATCCGAGAACTGGCTATGGTCTCCCGAGAACCAGATTTGGAAATATTCGTCTGATTGATCACCATGAGTGGTAATGTGTGTATAATTCATGTGAAATTCTTTATTGTTATCCATATCTGGAGTGAAAATTGCCAAAGAAAACTATTTTCTTAGTAGATGACCATGAAGTTGTGCGCCTTGGGCTCAGAACGTTATTAAGCCATCAAGATGCATTTGAAGTGATTGGCGAAGCAGGAACCGCCAAAGAAGCCATTGAAAAAATCAATCTCCTTGTGCCAGATATCGTACTGATGGACATCCGCTTGCCTGGCATGTCGGGTATCGATGCGTGTGAACAGATCATCGCTTCGCATCCTGATATGCGCATCATTATGTTGACTTCTTACGCAGAGGACGAAATGTTGTTTTCGGCCATTCGGGCGGGAGCTTCCGGGTATGTGCTGAAGCAAATTGGTGGTGATGACTTGATCCGCTCGCTCAAAGCGGTCAGCCGTGGAGAAGGATCGCTTGATCCAGCGGTGACCCAACGCGTCTTTCAAGAAGTTCGCCGGGCGGTAAAAGAAGAGGAATCTGCCGCTTTTGTCAATCTGAGCCAACAAGAAAGACATGTTCTGCAATTGGTATCAGAAGGAAAGACCAACCGCGAGATCGCTAAAACCCTCTATCTTGGTGAGGGCACGGTAAGAAACTATGTCAGCAGTATTCTTTCGAAATTGGGGGTAAGCAACCGCGCGGAAGCAGCTGCGTATGCAGTTGAACACAGCCTGAAAGAATACCTCGACAACTAATCTTCTGGCAGGTGTTTTGGATATACGCCAGCTTGAGAAAGCAGATCCGCTTGTATTTGCCACATCTCGTTTTTGCTGGCTTCATCATGATGGTCGAAGCCCATAATATGCAGCAATCCATGCATGGTAAGCATCAATATCTCGATCGTCAACGTATGTTGGGCGCGCTCAGCTTGCCGCTGCGCCGTTTCATACGAGATGATGATGTCGCCCAGGTAAGTCGTCTCCGTATCGGGATCAAATTCATGCGCTTCGAAAGACAGGACATCTGTGGGGCGGTCAATACCACGATATTGACTGTTCAACTGTTGAATTCTCTGATCATCAGTAAGGGTTATGCCAATGGAATATCCGTTTTGATCCAATGAGAAATGTTCAAAGGCGGTATCAACCACAGGCTCAAAATCCTGTAGGGAGATGTCCACATTGGCAGATATTTCAATACCCAGCACGATCATTTTTCATCTTCACCAGTTGATTCGACACGTTTTGGGTATTTAATGCGCGTGTGCTGTGTGTTAATCAGGGTATTAACAAAACTTTCCCGGATTGCAGCAAGATCACGCAACGTCAATTCCGTATTATCTAACTGTCCCGATTCTCTTACTTTCTCTATCTGGTCAGCAATGATTGCACGCAATTCATCAATATTGCCGGGCAATTCGGCCCGCGAGCGAGCCTCACAACTATCCGCAAGCATTACCAGGGCAGTTTCCCGCGAGGCAGGTGCAGGCCCTG
The DNA here is from genome assembly GCA_011053085.1 of Chloroflexota bacterium. Taxonomy (GTDB): domain Bacteria; phylum Chloroflexota; class Anaerolineae; order Anaerolineales; family Anaerolineaceae; genus SpSt-1165. Next base: position 5,213 of record DSBE01000390.1, on the reverse strand, counting down.
GATATTGAAAATCATTGGGATCGATGGCATCAGGGTCATCAGATTGGTTCAGTGCTTGCACAAGCTGGTAATTGGTGACACTGGTGCCATGATGTTCAGCAATAAAAGATTGAATTTGTTTTGGTAGTTTGTATTTTTTTGCGAGTTGCAAGCCTTCGGTTACATGGTCTTGAATAGTTTTCGAACTTTTTTGTGGCGGGAGGTCCTCATGCGGGTTGGGTTGGCCGGGCACCTGGTTCTCGATAAAATATTGCGGGTTTTGCGCCTTACCGACATCATGAAATAATGCGCCAACTCGGGTCAAGAGCGCATCTGCTCCGATGACGCGCGCTGCCTGCTCTGCCAGGTTGGATACTTGCAGGCTGTGTTGGTAACTGCCAGGCGCATAGGAAAGCAGGCGTTGCAGCAATGGATGATCGGGGCGAGAAAGATCCAACAGTTCAAGCGGCGTGATGATATCGAGGGCCTTGCCAAATAAGAAACGGAAAAACAGTGCCAATATCGACGAAAAAATACCATTGGCAAAGGCTGCGAGCGATAAAGAAATGACGCCTACCCAATCCATATTTGGTGACGGCAGACGATAGGCTATGACCACAGCAGAACCGACCAATCCAATCACAAGAGATGACTCGATGAATTTGGCGATCCGCCTTCCATCACCCAGCACAAACAACCCGACCACTGACGTGATGAAGTAATAAGCGGTCAGGCTCATATCTATTGGCAATGCAAAGGCGCTCAAAAGGCCCAGGAAAAGGCTTGTAACAATGCCGACCGTTGTTGAGTAAATAAAACTGATTGCAAGCCCAAAACCAGCCACCGGATACAGATAGGGGATAATGGTGTGGCCCGGGACCAGGAATCTTGCCATGAACAAATACAGAAGAAAGAACAGCACCAACAAAGCTGTTCCTAAGAATTTCTTGTTCCCCAGTTTATTCTTGTCAAAAGATACAGAACTGATAAACCCGATACCAATCACAACGGCAATTACAACCGCGGCTATCAAATCACGGGTTGTGTCACTGATCTCAACCAGATTGTATTGTTCTAATGATTCCCAGATCAGAGGAGTGATGATCTCGCCGCGTCCAATGATTCTTTGCCCTGAAACATAAGTGGTGGTAATTGGTTCTACCTGGCTGCGCGCTGTTTGCCTGGCTGTTTCAGTTGCTTCGGCATTAAAAAGCGAATTTGCGACAACCAGCGGACTAACGATTTCAGTTATTATCTGGGTAGATTCCTCAGCAAAGGTAAAGCTGATCAAGCGGGGTATTTGTTCTCGAGCTGATTCTATGTCACCGTTGCGAATGGTATTGCGCATAACCTGTTCAAGAACAATGATTGATTCCTGCTGCATCAACTCCCATTCATTTGCAGAAAGGTTCAGAAGGCTCACTGCCAATTCTGTTGTCATTGAAAGCTCAGGAACAATGGCGAGGTCGGAGAGTTTTTCCTCCGTCGATGCAAATGTATCGTGGCGGATCAGATCAATGTAGTTCAAGATGATCTGGAGGCGTTCGATTTGTTGCCGTGCGATAGACGGGTCAACTTCAAAGTAAATTGGCTCCACCTGGTTCGCAGCCAATTCGCGTGCGCTTTCAGTTAAGAGGGAACTTTGGTAGGTCAGTGTATACGGAGCAAGAATGTCGGCATTACTTACATCGCCGATGATTTGTTCCTGGTCATCATCAGATAAATAATACGGATAGACCATGATCGCCACAAGACCCAGCACAAAGACACCGTACAACAACGCACGCAGCCATTTCATGAGCCCTGGTTGTTGTTGCAGTGTTTTGATTTGGTTTTTGGGTGCCATGATTTCGCTTAAGAAAGCAACTCCTTAACAACAGCACTCGCCTCTGCATTACTTATCCTGCCTTCAAGCCGTGGAATCAACGCCTGCATCACCTTTCCCATGTCCTTAATTGATTCAGCATGGGTTTCACGAATAGTGTCGGCTGTCAATTCCCTGAGCTGTTCAGCTGTCATCGCCTCTGGTAAGAAAATTTGCACAACCGAAAGTTCGGCTTCAGCCAAAGCGATGAGATCATCCCTGTTGGCTGTTGTGGCGTCCTGAATTGTATCTTTGCGAATTTTGATCTCTTTGTGCAGGATATTGACGATCTCTGGATACGCTAACTCTTTCTGCGACTCAATTTCTGCGTTCTTTATATTGGCGAGAATCATTCGAATGGTATTTTTGGCTATGGTATCTTTGTTTACCATGGCGTTTTTGAGGGCAATTGCCAATTTTTCTTTTATTTTCATCGTTCACTCCAACCATTGGTAACTTTTGGTCTGGACTTTAGTATACCCGCATTTATTTCACGGTTATTAATTCTTTGATGTCAGAAAAAATGGAAGGCCCGATCCCCGATACATTCAGGATATCTTCAACCGTGGTAAATCCGCCGTTGGCCTCCCGGTATTTTATAATCGCTGCTGCTTTGGTTTCTCCGATGCCAGGCAGGCTAATCAAGTCATCTACCGAGCAATGATTGATATTGATCGGGTAACTGAATGATTCGTCCTGGTCTTCCAGTGGCTGCACTGAGACTTCTGTTAGGGAAGGGACGTGAATCCGTTGCCCATCATACACATAGGCGGCCAGGTTCAATGAATCCTGATCAGCATCGACAGAAAAGCCGCCAGCCTCATCTATAACTTCGCCAATCCTTGTGTCGCGAGCTACATAGATTACACCAGGCTTCTGCACCGCACCCGAGACATGCACCGCCATCAGCACCGGCGTTGTTGTCGGCAATATCTGAATTGGCTCCAATTTTGGACGTTTGTTCAAGATCAGGATTAGTCCGCCAACGCCAAATCCAAACAAAACAGCCAATGCAAGGTAAAAAAGATCAGGTCTGCTCTCTTTCTTTGATTGTTGTTGTGTTGATTGGTTCATCCTGCTCCTTTTCTATCATGGCATTGAAGGCAGCAATTGCCACCTCCAGCATAGATTCATCGGGTTCGCGTGTGGTCAACTTTTGTAACGCAAGATTTGGCTTAGCAATGGCATAAACTATCTTGTTATCCATGTTATTTGCCAAAAAACGTGTATATTCGTAGGCAATGCCTGCGATTACCGGTATCAACACTATCCGGGTAAGAATGCGCCATAAGACTGGCAATGGGCCGATAAAAGTGAAAACGATGATAGCGATCACGGCAACCGCAAGGATGAAGGAGGTGCCGCATCTGGGATGCTCCCGGCTGCATTTCTTCACCTCTGATGGAATCAAAGGGATGCTGTTCTCAAAAGCGTTGATGGTTTTGTGCTCAGCACCATGATAGGAATAGACACGTTGAATATCCTTAATGAGGCCAACTCCCCATACATAGGCAATGATGAAAACCAGCCGAATGCCCCCCTCAACCAGGTTCAATGCCCAGGGTTGCATCGAAATCCACCGGCTGATTAATTCGGCAACCACCGTTGGTAAGACGAAGAATAGCAAGATAGCTATGGTAAGTGAAAACATCACCGTCAGGACCAATTGATAGCCTTCGATTTTCTCATCCTCTCCAGTTTGCAGGTTTGCCGAATCGGTAAGGATACGCATGCCCAAACCCATTGCATCCAGCAAAAGAATGCTCCCTCTTAAAAAGGGCACCTTGCGGAAATTGCTTGCGTAAATCGCCGGCAACTTTTCTGTCTTGATGACGATTTCGCCATCGGGTGCGCGCATGGCGACCCCCAGGGCATGTTTCCCGCGCATCATCACACCTTCGATTAGTGCCTGGCCGCCATACGCCGGTAGTTTCAACTCTTTTTCTTTCATGCGTCCGCCATTTGTTTGCTATATAGGTCAAAAAAGTGGATGATGGTCAGGATTCCTTTGCGCCAAACCTCCAGATTCAAAGTTTCGTTGGGTGCATGCATATTGTCCTCGGGTAACGCGAACCCACTCAGCACAGAATCAATGCCCAGGATTTCTTTCATTTCAGTAACGATCGGAATACTCGCTCCCTCCCGTTTTAAAACCGGTCTTTTGCCCCAGGTAAGTTCAAAAGCGTCTTGCAATGCTTTGCTGGCTGGCTGGTCAGGATCACAAAACGCAGGATAGCCGCCAGTGAAGGTTTTTACATCCCAGATCACAGTGGGAGGTGCATTTTCAGATAAATACTGCTTCAATTGGTCAGCCACTTTGACCGGGTCCTGGTCAGGCACCAACCGCATGGATAGCTTTGCCAATGCCCAGGCAGGAATGACGGTCTTTGCGCCTTCGCCGGTGAATCCAGAGAGCAATCCATGCACATCAAGTGTGGGACGGGCTGTGTTCTGTTCGATACAGGTATACCCCTGTTCGCCAGCCAAATGTGGAACACCTGTTTGCGATAAATATGTGTCCGCAGTTTGGGGAACTCTTGCCAGTTCTTCGCGTTCTTTGTCAGACAAAGAGCGTACATCTTCATAAAACCCCGGTAACGTAATTCGGCGCTGATCATCTTTCATTCCCGCAATCAGTTGGCTCAGGACTATGGCAGGGTTATCGACCACGCCACCGAAGACACCTGAATGTAAATCTTGGGCGGGCCCTTTGACCAAGAGTTCAAAATAAGCCAGTCCCCTCAAGGCATAGGTAATCGATGGAGTATCAGCGTTGATCATGCCAGCGTCTAAATTCAAAACTGTGTCCGCTGCCAGCAATTCCTTATGTTCCTCTAAAAAATCCCGAATCGAAGGTGAACCGATTTCCTCTTCTCCCTCATAAATAAACTTTAGGTTGAAGGGCAGCTCCTCCTTGCCGAATAACAAAGCCTCAACCGCTGCCAGTCCGGCAATGATTTGCCCTTTCATGTCAGTCGACCCGCGCGCTACCAGGCGAGTGCCAACCACCGTTGCATCAAACGGTGGCGTATTCCAAAGTTCGACAGGGCTCTCTGGTTGCACATCATAATGGCCATAGATCAGGATTGTAGGTGCGCTTTTGTCGAATATTTTTTCGGCAAAGACGATTGGATGCAAGGGAGTATCAAAGATTGCTACGTGATCCAACCCCAATGAATTCAATTTGTTCGATAACCAATCTGCCGCTTTTCTGATGTCATGGCTGCGCTCAGGGTCTGAAGATACTGATTCGATAGCAATAAATGCGTTCAATTCCTCGAGAAACCGATCAAAGTTTTGTTGTGCGAATGTAAGCAATTGTTGTATGTTCATTTTGCCTCAATTTCTATTTCAATTGATTGTATCATTT
>DSBE01000113.1 GCA_011053085.1 Chloroflexota bacterium | reverse complement strand
CTTTTTCTACACGTTGGGGATGGCGTTGAGCGTGGCGGGCGTGCCTTTGACACTTCGGTTTCTTTATATATGGGGAGTAACTGGACGTATCCCACCAATCAATGCCTTAGCTGTGATGTTCGCGTTTATCAGCGCGACGCAGTTTGTGTTGTTCGCGATGTGGTTTGATATGGAATATAACAAAGAGTTGAAATAGGTACTGTCATGATTCGATTGGCAATTCTTACCTCATCCTTTCCCAGATATATCGGTGATCACGCCGGGATATTTGTTTACGAGCTCGCCAAACACTTGGTAGATGATAATATGGCTGTCCATGTGCTTGCGCCTCATGATGATAACTATCCACAGCGAGAGATATGGAACGGCGTAACTGTTCATCGGTTCCGCTATGTTCCTCCTGGTATTCGGCCAACCTTATGCTATGGTTCTGGCATTGTGGATAATCTAAAAGGTCATCCCCTGACTTGGTTACAGATACCTCTCTATGTATTTAGTATGATGAGCGCACTCAAGAAACTAATCTATCAAGAAAATATAACTATAATCAACTCTCACTGGTTGTTGGTGCAAGGCTTGGGCGCGGCAATGTCTAAAAAAAAGCGAGAGATGCTACATATCTCCACAATTCATTCAAGTGAACTGACAATGTTAACTAGAATACCTTTTGGGGGTAGCTTGGCCCGCTTTGTTCTAAAACAGGCCGATCAAACGATATGCGTTTCAGAACGAAGTAAGCAACGACTCGAAAAAGCAGCGGGAATTCCAGTGCAAGCCCATATTATGCCAATGGGTATAGATGTAACTAAATTCCTACCAAAGACCCCGTCTTGTGTTTTACAAAATTCCACAAGCAACTTAGATTCATATAAGATTTTGTTTGTGGGACGTTTGATTGAGGTTAAAGGGTTAATCTATTTACTTCAAGCATTACCGGCAGTGAAAGATCAAATTGGTAACATAGAGCTTTGTATTGTTGGCATTGGAAAACTAGCAGAAGAACTTAAAAACCAAGTGGAGCGATTAGGGTTGCACGAGCAGGTCAAATTCGCTGGATATGTTCCTAATGAAGATCTGCCGTCTTATTATCATTCGGCTGACGTTGTGGTTGTCCCTTCAATGATCACAGATGCAGGTTATGAAGAAGGTATGCCCGTCGTGTTACTTGAAGCGCTAGCAGCAGGGTGTAGGGTTGTAGTCACTCGAACCGGTGGTGCGCCAGAATTGATACAGGATGGAAAAAACGGCTTTCTAGCTGAGCCCGCTGATCCTACAAGCTTGGCCCAGGCCATCTGCCGGGCATTGACCACAACAGAGATCTCTCAGGTTGAATATGCAGCCCGCGAGACAGTCAAGCGTTTTGATTGGCCCATTATCGCCTCTGCTTATCGCAACATCATTCAGGAAATTGTTCGTTCCCAGGAATAAGATGTCAAAAGAAGGTCTACGTTACAATCTGTTGTTGCTGCGCCGTATCATTTCTTTTGTGTTGCTTGTGGGCATAGTGACAGTAGTGATTTACCATCTATATCACAATGGTGCATCTCTAATCCATGCGTTAAGCGTGTCACCAGAACGCCTGGTGGTTTTGACGGTATTGAATCTGGCTTTCATCTTTGTCAATGGGCTTCGTATCAACGTATTAACAGAGGTGTTTGGCATTCATCTTCGGGGGGCAGAATGGTTAGGGTTATCTGCCACAAATAGCTTACTCAACTATCTTCCAGCCCATGGAGGTACTATCACTCGTGGGGCTTATCTAAGGCAGGTACATAACCTTCCCATATCTGCTTTTCTGGCGTCTATGACTGCTAGTTACCTTATCTCTTTTGTTTCAATGGGATTATTAGGACTCTTGGCTATGGGAGTGATACTCATTTCTCAAGGTATATTTCGGTGGGAGTTGACCGGTTTGCTGCTCGCGCTAGTGCTTGGCAGTCTGTTTTTATTGTCGTTGCAAAAATGGTCGGGATTACCATTTGAACGCTTTCCGCCATATTTGCGGCGGGTGTGGCAAGGATGGCTTATTGTTCAGAATCATCCTAGAACGCTTTTCTATATGGCTGGCTTGGATTTACTAGGTGCTTTTATATATGCTTGTCGGCTATTTGTCGCATTTTATATAGTATCTTCGCCGGTCAATTTCTGGATTGTTTTGGCAATCACTCCGTTATCATTATTGTCATTTTTGGTCAGCTTAACACCCGGCGGCTTAGGCATTAAGGAAGCAGTGATTGGATGGACTACGCTGCTTTTTGGTGGTAACGCCGTGCGTGCTGTAGAAGCGGCCACAATTGATCGCTTGTTGATGATTATTTGCTTAGCTATAATAGCAGGTTTTTTCTCGATGTATTTTCCAGCGCTTCTTAGCACAAAGGTTGAGGCTGAAAATGGTATATGAGAATTGGTATTGTTTTAATGAATCTTTACGAGTGGGTATTCGTGCTCATCCGTATTATTTTACTCGCTATTTTGAGCACGAGTATCAAGATCTAGAAACTTGTAAATCTTCGCTAGAACCAACCACCGATATCCTGCTCCAAATTGGGGGAGCACGTGATTTGTTAATTCCTGAGCCAGAATTCTTGGTTAAACGTACCATTAACAAAATCTTGAATTTGCACTATGCTATTTCCGAACTTGGTAATGGAAAAACCTTGATTTGGGTAGAGGATCAACTTGCGTTTCGTGTTGCACCAGAGTTGACCCTTCCAATAGTGCAGACCTCAATCCTCGAACCGGTCATTTATATTCAATCGTTGTTGCAAGGTCGTTTAATCTTGCACGCAGCCGCAGTCGCTCGTGATGACAAGGGTTTGATTATAGCGGCCAGAGGTGGGACGGGTAAAACGACTACTAGCTTGCGTTTGCTCCAAACAGATCCAGAACTGTGTTTTATGGGAGATGATTTACTTTTTGTGAATGGGAATGGTGGGGCAGATTATTATCCTAGGCCGTTGCATCTCTTCCGTCATCATTTGCGTGATTTACATTTTTTGCAAGTTAACAGCAGGCTTCGCTTAAAAATTATTCTGCGCCATCTGCTACGTCAAGTACTCCAAAAAATGTACCGAATTCCCTTTTTCCTTTCGACCCGTGTTAATATTAAGGATGCTGTTCCAGGTGTGAAGATTGTTTCACGAACGATAAAGAATAAACTGATATTATTAGAACCTTCAAAGGAAATACAGCAAGTTTCCTTGAAAGATGCGGAAGAGCGACAAAATATGAGCAGGTTATTATTGGATACCAGCGATCTGAGAGAAACAGTTTTTGCTCAGTATTTGGGAGAACGTCCAGCGTTGAAACAGCAAGTTGAGTCAATGGAAAAACAGTTGATGGATAATTTCTTGCTCCATCTTGATGCGGCTAGTCGAATAGGACGTTCACATGATGATTTTGACGAAGTGTTGTCGCATTGGGCAAAGGATTTTTCCGCAAGATAGATTTCGCACTGATACCCCATTAGCCCTGGCCTTCACGCTGGGGCCGGTGTTCAGCTATGTGCTTTCACGGCGGGTGGTGGGTTATGTATCACAGGCAGAACCGTTGAATAAATCGGGATTGGAGAAGTAACAAATGATGAAATTGTATCGCGTATTACGAGAACGCCTGAGCGATGGAGACTGGCGTGTGATATTGGAATCACCCTATGCGCTTGGGCTTGTGTTACTTGTTGTGACGGTGCTCTCTCTTTCGATGATGGCAGCCATTCAGGTTGGAACATGGCAAGACGATGCCACGTTCATTTTAATGGCGCGCGCCCTTCTTGAAGGCAAGGGGATGCGCCTCAGCTATCTCGTTACGGAGCCTGTGTATCCAGTTGTGCCCGTTGGTTATCCGATACTTTTGGCGCCGCTGGTTTTTCTCTTTCCTGGTAGTTTGTTGCCGCTCCGATTGTTATCTACAATTTTCACGCTTGTTACTATCGTACTCGTTTATCGCCATGCCCGATCAAGGATTGGGGTACGGATGGCGCTTATCATTGCCGGGCTGGTGGGCACGAATATGTGGGTGATCTACAGTGGCGCACAGGTGATGTCTGAAGCTGCTTCTCTACTCGCTATCATGGGGGGCGTGTTACTTGTTGACCGATTTGTGACCTTACAAGAGGTGCGCTGGTACGATATGGCGCTGATGGCTATAGTTATTGGCCTGCCCGTGACATTGCGTTACCTGGGCGCGCCCATCACAGCGGCTTTCGCACTTTTCATTCTCTGGCGCAGGCGAGATCGCATTGCGGTTTATACGGTTGGTATTGCGCTGGTGGTATTTCTTTTTGTGAACTTTGGAATCGGTGGCGAGGGGGTGTTCCATTACTACTATCGCCAGCTCTCTGGGTTTTTATCTCGAAGTCAAAATACAACTATCAGCACATCTACGACCTCGGGTTTTGCTGGTAACATCTTAGCAAAGAAATACCATGATATTGCTTTCCTTCTTACCTATTCCATTCCAGGGGTCTTGATCCCGTTTTTTGAAGGCCCTCAAGTCGCGGCGCTGTTTGAGCGGCTCGGTCTTGGTTTTATCCCGATTCTGGCATTGCTCGCTATTGATGGGTTATTGATTGTTGGGTTCATCGTCCAATTTCGTAAGTGGAAACAGGCGGCCGAATGGGTGGTGGCCTTCTACGCTATTGCCCTTTTCCTTTTGCCAACCAACTGGGAAACTTTGGCCTCCAATTATCGTTATTGGATTCCTCTGATCCTTTTTGGCTATGGTTATTTGCTGAGTGGTGTTCAATTTTTCCAGCAGCGTTTGCAAAAAGCCCGGCATGATGGACGGGCGTTAATCCGTCCGGGTGTTGTTGTCCTGATTTTTTCCCTCTTTATGCTGGCCTTAAACCTGGGGCGCAATGTACAGGCTATTTGGATGAACCCCTGGCGCAGTCGGGTTCCCGATCTCGATATAGGTACAGATTGGTTGGAGGCTCATACGGATGCGGATGACGTGGTGATGGTGGTAGATCGCGTGCGTGGGTATGCGCTGTATCTGGATCGTCCCATGCTACCTCATCCCCGGGCTATTATTGATTGGGAGACACGGATTTTTTATGAAGAAGTGGGCCTTTCAGAAGAAGATATCATAGCACCCAACGCCTTCTTTGACATCATCGAAAGATTCGGGGTGGACTATATCTTCATCACACCATCACGGGTTCCCGATAGGCCGCTGACCTGGTCCACCTTTGTGGAAGATGAGTTGTTGCCAACATTGGAATTGCACTCGGAGCAATTCGATCTGGTCTGGGAAAGCCAGGATAGTTTCACTCGAGTCTACGCTTACCAACCATGAACTTGCGTTTGGGCAGTGTGTATACAATCAGCGCAAGCTTGTATTATCATCAAAGGAGAGATATCGCGTGAAGTTACCTAAAATCAACTTAGCAACGATGGTTAAGCGCCTACGGCAACCGGAAAATCTGCTCCTGTTGGGTGTTTTGTTCGTGGCATTGGCGCTGCGGCTGTGGGGCATTGGTTTTGGGCTGCCTTATCTTTATCATTATGATGAACGTTTCTATGTCAACACAGCACTTAATCTCGGCGCGGGTGTACTAAATAACCCTCCCTATGCTGCTACAGGTCTATCAAATATTCTATTTGTAGAATATGCGGGTTACTATGTCTTAGGTAGATTGATCGGCTGGTTTGCCAGTGCTCAAGAATTTGAGGCGGCAGTGCGGAATAATCCAACCGTTATCTATCTATTGGCTCGAACAACCATTGCCTTTATGGGTACGGCTACAGTTGCGTCTATCTATTATTTGGCGCGGAGAACCAGAGATCAGACGACGGGGCTAATAGCTGCTACTTTGCTGGCGATGAGCTTCTTACATGTGCGCGACTCACATTATGCCGTGCCAGATATCGCCATGCCGTTTTTTGTTGTGTTAGCTTTAACCCTTGCACTGGTTGGCATGTCCGAACAAAAGAAACACTATATTTATTGGGCCAGCTTGGTGGGTGGGCTTGCTGTTTCTATGAAATGGACAGGTGCGATTATTGCACTCCCAGTATTCTGGGCTTCTGTGTCTATGAGTGAATCGAAAAACTTAGTCGGAAGGTTGTTTAATCGAATCGTTTTCGGGGTCGCTGCTTTGTTTGTGTTGGGGTTTGCTATAGGTTCACCTCAAATCCTTGCAAATCCAGCTCCTTATCTACAAGAAGTTCTTGGGCAATATCGAGCTGGACAGGCTGGCGGATTTGAGATCTGGCAAGTGGACACCTTACCAGGGTGGCTATTTTATGGGAGAACGCTTTTATGGGGCATCGGATTGCCTTTCCTAATTCTGAGCATAATAGGTCTGGGACGAAGGTTAATACTGGCTTTACGTGGTGATAATGTCAGTATTCTATTACTTTCTTTCCCATTGGTCTATTATTTATTGATGGGGGCAACACGTCATTATTTTGCACGTTATACTTTGCCCTTGGTGCCCTTCTTAGCTTTGTTTGCCGCTGAAGCGGTAGCAGTCATTGCGACCCGAATGAAATTCAAGACGACAAAATCACAATGGGTAGCGATGAGCATATTGATCTTGATGGTTGTTGCATACCCTTTAATTGCCAGTATTCGCCATAACGTAGTGTTGGCCCGAGAAGATACGCGCACTCAAGCTAAAGCTTGGATAGAGACGAATGTTTCTAAAGGGGCCAGGATTGCTGTGGATTGGCCAATACATACCCCACCTCTTTCTACACCAGAGAGAGTCGCTCCTTTTTCAGATGTTGTTTTTGATGTGACCATTGTGGGAGGGGGCGGACTTTCCGAGCATTCACTGGTGTGGTATGAATCTCAGGGGTATGATTATTTGATTACTACCAGTCATATTTGCAATATCCCGTTGGTTGACACTGAGAGGGAAACGTTGCGAAGGGCCTTTTATACCAGTCTGGATCAAGAACTCGAGCTCGTGCAGTCTTTTTGGCCCAACGCTACACAGACTGAGCCACCGTTCATCTTCGATGAAATTTACGGTCCTGCGATGAGCCTCTGGCAACGCGAGCGCCCCGGCCCGGTGATTCGCATCTACCGGTTGACGCCATAAG
>DSBE01000166.1 GCA_011053085.1 Chloroflexota bacterium | reverse complement strand
GTATAGGTGACGGCGGCTGACAACCCATGCGGCCGAAAATCCTGACTAAAAGCAATTTTGGCGCGGCGAGTGTGGTAGGGGTCGCTGACCACGATACAGGATTGCCAGTCATTGCGCAGCATCAATTTGCGCACGGCGCGGGCTTCATTCCAGGTGCTGGTGGCGGTCACCTCGGTCACATAGATGTCTTCCGCCCGCACCCCACGTGCCAGGGCGGCCTCACGCATGTACGCGGCATACGACTCCCCGCTGGGGGTGGCATCTGGCGTATCGGGAATGATCAGCACCTGCGCCAGCCCCTGTCGGTAGACCTCCACCGCGCGTTCCAGGCGGTCAAAACTATTGTCGCCGCCCAACGCGATCACGGCATCCGCTGTCTGCAGGTCATCGGAGACCACCAGAAAACGCCCTGCCTGCCACAGGATGACTGGCACCGCCAACGCGACCAGCATGAGCAACACAGCCAGTACCCTTAACCAGTGTTTGGGGCGGATTTTATCAGACGATGTTTTTTGGTGTTTCATGCTCTCATTATACGTGAACGGACTGCGCCAAAAGTACTTGCGTCGCTCGTCTGGCCTATCATTCGTCACCATTTCGCCTGCAACCGCCTGCCGAAATGCCTGCATGACAGACCCCGCTGGAGGAGCAGCGGGGTCGTCATCAAAAGTGGATCAAGGGGAGGGCAAGGTACAAATGTCGTGTGTCTGGTTCAAGGAGTGGTATATCAGGGTGGTCAATTGCAGAGAGTGATTCAGTCACCGTTTGGCTTTGCGATAGCGAGGGACAGCGGTCATACCTATGGCAGAGGCTTCTGCCGCCTGCCGCCCATCGCAAACAAAATTGACGGTGTGTATATGCTGTAGAAAAGGGGGTTATGAGGTGGTTGTCAAGGTGCTATTGATACCTCAATAATAGAACTTAATTTCTATTACGTCAAGCGCCTCTTGCCCCGTTTGCACAAAATGACCGGCTTCCTGGCAGTTTCGACACCCCCCGCCCATCAGCATAGGAACAACTGCGGTTGCGGATGTACAATATACATAGCCCCCTCAACAGCGCAACCCAGGTCAAGAAATATTTGCCCACCCCCCTTATACTCATTCCTGAGGTGAAAAATTGTGAAGAACCCTGAACATTTGGAAGCCGTTCAAAGAATGCAGACCTGCATCGCTGATCATGTCAACGAACCGATCACACTGTCGATGCTGGCCAAGGCCGCCGGGTACTCTCCTTATTATTGCGCGCGCATCTTTAAGGAATACACCGGCAGCACCCCCTTTGACTATATCCGTCGCCTCCGGCTTACCAAATCGGCGCTCAAACTGCGGGATGAAAAGGTACGGGTGGTGGATGTGGCGTTTGACTTTGTTTTTGACTCTCACGAAGGGTTCACGCGTGCCTTCGCCAAAGAGTTCGGCCTGACGCCCAAACAATACGCCAAAAAACCCAAACCGATCCCTCTGTTCCTGCCGTCCGATGTTCGCGGTTACGCCAAATTGTTGGAAAAGAAAGGAAAACCAAAAGAAATGAGTGAAACAGCCAAAGCCATATTTGTACAAATTGTTGAACGCCCGGCGCGCAAACTGATCCTGATGCGCGGCAAAACCGCCACGCATTATTTCGAGTACTGCGATGAGGTGGGCTGCGACGTGTGGGGCATTCTCAGCAGCATCAAAGAAGCCCTGTATGAACCGATCGGGATGTGGATGCCGCCCAATCTGAAACCCGCGGGCACCTCCACCTACACCCAGGGGGTGGAAGTACCGTTGGACTATGACGGCGAAATTCCCGCAGGCTTCGAGATGATCGAACTGCCGCCCTGCAAGATGCTCATCTTCCAGGGACAGCCCTACGATGATGAACATTTCGATGATGCCATCCGCGAACTCTGGCAGCAGACCGAAAACTTCAACCCGGAGATCTACGGCTACGCATGGGCGGATGAAGATGCACCCAAATTCCAGCTGGCGCCGATGGGTTACCGCGGTTATATCGAAGGGCGCCCGGTGCGCGCGATCAACGACCGCAAAAGCGCCGCATAATTTTGCTACATAAAAACAAGAACCTCGGGTTACGAGAATAACCCGAGGTTCAAAGACCTGAACTATATGCCAAAACGGAGTTTCTCCGCGAACGTGCCATCAATCTTAACATGATAATTCGTCGATGGTTGGGATATGTGAGGCACAGTGGGGATCCTTAGCCTAACAAGCTTCGCTAGATCTCGCTCAGGAAGACACGATCATCCCGACCCCTGGTTTATTCTCGTAAACAGGGTGTCTTGTATGAAAGCAGATACGGAGTTTACAAGAATAAACTCCGTATCGATCCTGCCTGCCGCAGGGAGCGGAGGAATCGAAATGGTTGGACACTGAAACTCGTCTGGAATTCTTGCAGCGGTTGGTGGTTTCGATCCCTCCGCTCGTTTCACTCGGTCGGGATGACGGACAAAACCGCGGTGGTGTCTTTCTGACGGGAAGATAGCGCAGCCATCTGCAATAGAGGAATCGAAACGGTTGAACATGCTCAGTCGTCGAGCCATGGACAATGCCTGGTGGTTTCGATCCCTCCGCTCGTTTCACTCGGTCGGGCTGACGGACAAAACCCCATGGTGTCTTTCTGACGGGAAGATAGCGCAGCCTTCTGCAATAGAGGAATCGAAACGGCGTAAACGCGTTAACCCAGACACGGAGTTTACAAGCATAAACTCCATGTCGATCCTGCCTGCCGGTATCGCGGGCGAACATGCAAACAAGAACCTCGGGTTATTCTCGTAACCCGAGGTTCAAAGCCTTTTGGGAGCAGTTCAGACCAAAACGGAGTTTCAAAAGAGAGAAACTCCGTTTTTTCTTTGCCTTGTTGATTAAGAAACCCGGTTACCCATCGTGCCGATGGAAGAAACCGGGTTTCGAGTTTCAGATCAATGCAGCGCGACCACCGCCCCGGCGCCCACCTTACGGTAGACCTCCGTCAGCGGCCGTTTTTCACCGTTCACGGTCAGCAAAGAATCAACCGGGATGCCGAAGTACTGTTCATTCTCCAGCAGGTAGGGCAGGATCAGGTGCTGGTCTTCCTCCGTCATCGGCTGGAAGAATCCGCCGTTAAGCTGATCCTCTTCCACCTTGCCGAACGGGTCGCGGATGTAGATCGCCCCGCCCGACGCCAGCGAGAACAGGTTGCCGCCCGGATATGGCTCCGGCAGGTCATGCATACCGCTGTGTTCATCGAATTCGATGCCGTTCAGCACCACAAAACCACCGCCTTTGAGCGGGTTTCCGGCCATGAACGATTCCGCCAGATAATCCAGGCAGGTGCCGTTGATGACCACCCGCGGTGTCCCGACTGCGTTGATCAAGGGACGGCCGGCGGCGTTGCCGCGGATGAAGGCTTTGCCGCCCTTGGCGCCATACATGAAGGTCTGGCCGGTATCGCCATACACCACCAGGGTACCCTTGTTATAAATCTGCGCCAGTTGATCCTGCGCGTTGTTATGCACGAACACACTCACACGATCGCCATCCAGCCCCGAAGCGAGGTAATCGCCCGGCGAACCGTAGGCATCAAAGCGCAGTTTGGTATCCACCGGCCCCAGGTTGCAGGCCAGGAAACGCTGGCCGCGCCAGCGGTAGCTGATCAGGTGATGCCAGCCCATGCGCGATGCCTGTGACAGGAACAAACCCGGCCCCTCGTCGCCCTCTGCCGGAAAACCGGTCACATCCAGCACCAGCACGGCGTTGGGCAGCATCGGCGCGATCAAATTTTTACGGGTGTCCCAGGTGAAGCGCGCTTCCATCATCGGCTGGCGAGAATCGAACAACGGCACGTTATCGAGTGCCTGCTCAATGCCTTTGTCGAGCATGGACAGCAGCGAAGCACGGCGCTTGCTGCCGGGATCATACAGGCGGTCACGCATGCGCGTCATCAACATCAATATCACCAGCCAGTATTTGGAGCCCTGACCGGTCTGTGACACCCAGAAATTGATGGTATGCTGCAATTCTGCATAACTGACCTGTTTCAGCCAGCCTTCAATGCGGTACCAGACCTGGTCGATCAGGCGTTCATAGGAAGTATCCAGCGGCAGCGGCAATTCCACCAATTCTTTGAGCAGGTCATGTGCAAAGGTGGAGGGTTTGTGGCCGTTGTTGAGATCTCGCGGCAGCATGTGCGCCTGGTCTTGCGCGATCTCAATGCGCTCGCCAAACTTGTTGGTACATACCAGTTCGCGGATGGAGCCATAAGGCGCGTCAGGGTCGCTTTTATGTACGGTGAAGGAGAACGAACCCCCATCGTTGTAAGAACCGCCGCGCGCGTTCCAGTAGCGGTCTGCCACCGGGCACACCGCCGGGATTTCTTCGTGCAGGCTCTTGAGCGTGGCATCGATGGCCTGCTTTTCCGAGCCAATCAGGCCCACCTGGTAGCGTTTGTCGCCATCGGTGGCATCCACCAGCGCGAACACCTGCGGGCGCAGCATGGAGGTATCGGTGATACCCAGCAGCTGGCACAGGTCTTTGTCAGGCTGGCTGCGCGCGATGATGAAGAACCACGGGCCATCCGGTGAGGCGTGAATGTGGGTGGATTGGATCGCGCGGTACATCTTCTGCTTGTCCGCCGGCAGTTTGGCAAAGTCGCGCTCTGTGGTTGGCGCCAATGCTTCGATGGTCGCTTCCAGCGGGTATTCATACACGCGGTCAAGCTGGTCAAACAACAGTACGCTGATCTCGGTGTCGGTCAGGAACAAGGGTGTGATACTGCGCTGGCGCAGGTAGGTGGAAACCGCGTGATAATTGGCAAAGTCACCGTTGTGAACCAGGGCTTCATTCAAACCGATGAAGGGATGCGCTCCGCCGGGGTGCCATACACGGCCTTTGGTCGGGTAGCGCTGGTGGGCGATCCACAAATGCGCCTGCATGTCTTCCATCTGGTAGTAGCGCGCTGCCTGTTCGCCATAGCCCACGATCTTTATCACCAGCAGGTCGCGCGCGTGCGAGAGCACAAAGGCGCGTTTTTCACCCAGGCTGGCGTAGAATTGCGTGTTGAGCGCAAAGGTCTGGCGGTAAACGAACTCATCTTCCAGCTTGCGCGGATCAAGGCCGTTCAACCCATTCTCTTGTGCAAACTGTGCCAGACAATCGGGCTTGGCGCGCACGAAATAGCGCACCACATCCGGCGGTTTCACCTCCAGCCCTTCTATGGCGCGGTAATCGTCGATAGTGTCGATCAGATAGGATTGCAGCACATCATAACAGGGCAGGATGCAGGCATTTTCCACCTCGGCGCGGCTGGTGGGGTCAAGATACGCCACCTGCAGCAGGGTAGCATCACGCAGCACCTCCGGTGATACACGCATCTGGGCCGGGTTGAGCCCGGCAGCCGCGATGCCGCCACCCTTGCCGTTGCCGCGGTTGTGCATCTGTTCCGCCGCCTGGAAGAAATGGCGCCCCGCTACCGGGAACGATGCCGCCATGCCCACCACCCCGCAGCCGCCCTCAGCAGCTTCTTCGCGGTTGTTGGATGGTTGCAGCTGTATCGGCGGCATATGTTCTTTGCGTGATGCCAGCAGTTGTTGGATTAATCGATAGTCGGTCATCTTAGTTGCCTCCCTCGCCAGCCAGATCGCCTTCTTTTTCGAGATAGATCAACACCTCCGTGCGGCCGCGCAGTTCGCGCACCGATTGGAAGCCCAGCTTCTTAACGATATTGGCCAGCTGCAGCTGCCAGGATGTGTACAGGTTGACAATGCGTTCGGTGCTGATCTTGGGGTCGACCAGTTTCGACATCTCCGGGTCGGTGGTGGTGATGCCGAAGGGGCATCCTTTGTCCTTTTCACAGGTGCCCAGCCGCACACAACCAATCGCAACCAGGTCTGCTGTGCCGACCACCACACCATCTGCGCCCAGCGCGATAGCTTTGGCGATATCAAACGCCGTGCGCACCCCGCCGGATGCCATCACCGTGATCTCATCGCGGATGCCTTCCTGCAGCAGGAATTCGTGCACGCGCGAGATGGCATATTCAATCGGCAGGGCGATGTTCTTCTTGGCGATTTCGGGTGCGGCGCCTGTCCCGCCATACGAACCGTCGATGTGCAGGATATTGGCGCCGGCATAATACGAGCCGACCGCCACCATATCGACATCCGTGGGCGTGGAAACCTTGACCGAGACCAGCGTCTTGAGGTTTACGGTCTTGATCCAGTCCACATGTTTTTTGTGGTCTTCCACCGAGTAGACGCTGTGGAAGGGGAACGGCGAAAACAGGCTGAAACCTGCCACTGCCTGACGCATCTTTGCCACCACTTCAGTTGATTTTTCACCCAGCAGGTGCCCGCCCAGGCCGGGCTTGGCGCCTTGCGCATACTTGAACTCTACAATCGGCGCGCGCTGGATGGTCTCTTCACGCACCCCGAACAAACCCGTGGCCACCTGCGTGATCAGATGATCTTTGTAGGGTATCAGGTCGTCGGGATAGCCGCCCTCACCGGTGGAAATGAAGGTGTCAAAGCGCTCTGCCGCACACACGCGCGACATCATCGTGTTCACACTGACCGAACCGAATGACATCCCCCCGCCATACCAGGGGATGGGAATGCGCCTGACCGGGCGTCCATCATTGCGGCGGTTGAGTTCAATCGACAGATCAATTTCGTCCACCGCATGCAGATCCCAATCAAACTTTTGCATATCTTCTTCCAGCTCAAAGCGGAAGCGCAGCCGGTCAAACCCACCGTTGGAACGGCCGTACCGGAATTCCAGCCCATTGGAGGGCGGACGCGCGGTGCGCGCCTGTTCAGCAGTCGAAAGGATCAGAGCGGTCGTCCAGCGCAAATCGCCTTCTGATTCGCCGCTGTTGGGCGGCAGCGCCGGCAGCATCGGAATATCCAGGTCTGCAGGACGCGAAAATAATGCGCGGAAGCGGATTTCTTCGGGTTGGTAGAACATGGCGCGCCCCAGTTCGCCACGCATGCGGCGTACTTCGCGCATGCCCATGGCGCCCATGGCTTCTAACAACTGGTCACGCCAGGCGCTGACCAGGTTGATCAGGCGCTGAGCAGCCCAATCCGGGTCAAAATCACCGGCTTCC
>DSBE01000224.1 GCA_011053085.1 Chloroflexota bacterium | reverse complement strand
TTACCTGATGCAGCGCGAAGAGCGTTATTTGCGCCGCCTGAAAGAATATGAAGCCCAGCAGCAATATATCGCCAAAGAACAAGACTACATTGCTCGCAACATCGAAGGACAGAAGACCAACCAGGCAAAAGGGCGCCGCCGGCGTTTGGAACGGCTTCTCAAGGAATCCAAAATTGCCAGGCCTATTGATCGCAGCCGCAGCAAACTGCATATCCGGTTGGAACCTGCCATGCGTTCCGGCGATCTGGTGCTGCGCACGTATGAACTGTCAATCGGCTATCATGATGATGGCAAAGTGCTCTTCACCGTGCCTGATCTGGTAGTGAAACGAGGCGAATGTGTGGCGTTGATCGGGCCAAATGGTGCCGGAAAATCCACCTTTCTCAAGACTATTCTGGAACACCTTCCTCCGTTAAGCGGAAAGGTGCAGATGGGCGCAAGCCTGCGGGTCGGTTATTTTGCACAGGCGCACGAAGGCTTGATCGCTGAAAATTCGCTGATGGAAGAAATTGAACGGGCGCGGCCGGGGCTGCTGCCGGCCGATATCCGCAATTACCTGGCGCGCTATCTTTTCACGGAAGATGATGTATTTCGCACAGTTGAAACGCTATCAGGCGGCGAACGCGGACGGCTGGCGCTGGCAGTATTGGCGTTATCGAATGCCAATCTGCTGCTGCTGGATGAACCTACCAACCATCTTGACCTGCCCTCGCAAGAGATATTGCAGCATGTGTTGTCTGATTTCAACGGCACCATTTTGCTGGTGACACATGACCGTTATCTGGTGGATGCGCTGGCGTCACAGGTGTGGGAGGTCAAGCCGGAAGCACAATCGTTGCTGGTGTATGAGGGTTCTTACAGCGAGTACAAAAGCTGGTTGAGTGCGCAAAGTGCGCTTGAGGCTGAAAAGAACAAAGCTGCGGAGCAGACCACTCAAAAAACTTACGGACAGCGCGCAGTCTCAAGTGAGGAACGCGAACGTAAAAAGCAACAATATCAATTGGAAGTCGAGATCGCTTCGTTGGAAGCAGCGCTGCAATCGCTGGAGGAAATTCTGGCCAACCCGCCGCAAAAGCCAGATGAACTGCGTCAATTGACCATGCGCTACGGCAGCCTGCAAAAACAGCTTGAGCAGAAATTCAATGCATGGGCCAGATTGGCCGAAAAAGAACCGATGTCTGAATAATTTCATTGAGTGAAAGAGGAGCAAGCATGAGCAAAACAATGACCACCTTCGAACGCGTACAACGCATGTATGAACACCGCGAGGCGGATCGTGTGCCCATGCAAGACAGCCCCTGGCATACCACTCTGGAGCGCTGGCACCGGGAAGGGCTGCCGGAAAATGTCAGTTATGCGGATTACTTTGACCTTGACCACTTTGAGAGTATCTATGTAGATTCCTCGCCACGCTTCACCGAAGAGGTGATCGAAGAAACTGACGAATATACCATCGTTACCACCAATTGGGGGGCGACGCTGAAGAACTGGAAGCATATTGCTTCTACCCCCGAATTCCTGGATTTTAAAATCAATGGGCCTGAATCCTGGGCGGCTGCCAAAGAACGTATGCAACCGACGCCTGACCGCATCCCCTGGGATCATCTGCAAAGGAATTACAAGCGATGGCGTGAAAACGGCGCCTGGGTGATCGGGCAATTTTGGTTCGGGTTTGATGTGACCCACTCCTGGACTGTCGGAACCGAACGAGTGCTGACTGCCATGGCACTCGACCCCGAATGGTGCATGGATATGTTCGACTATTTTCTGCAGATGTCGATGTCGTTGATGGACATGGTGTGGGAGGCAGGCTATACATTCGATGCGATCTCCTGGCCGGATGATATGGGCTACAAATACAAACAATTCTTCTCCCTGCGCATGTATCGCAACCTGTTGAAACCTTTCCAGAAGCGCGCCATTGAGTGGGCACATGCAAAAGGCATCAAGGCCCATCTGCATTCCTGCGGCAACATCGAACCGTTTATTCCAGAGCTGATTGAAATCGGGCTGGATGCGTTGAATCCGTTAGAAGTCAAGGCTGGCATGGATACCATCGCGCTCAAAAAACAGTATGGCGATCAACTGGTGCTGCATGGCGGCATCAATGCCGTGCACTGGGACAATCCTGAGAAGATCATGGCAGAGATGGAAACCAAACTGCCCGTGCTTAAAGAGAATGGCGGGTACATCTTTGCCTCAGACCACAGTATCCCTGACGCGGTCAGCCTGGAAGATTTTGCCAATATTGTGGCATTGTACAAAAAACTTGGTTCCTATTAGGCGGTAATTAAAAGTCTGATGGAAACCGCCATGCAACAATCCTGGAAAAAACGGCTCTCGCCGAACCTGCGCGGAACGATCGTCTTCCTGGTCACTTTTTTCGCGGTTGGGGCGTTTATGCCCTTTGTCAACCTGGCTTTTGACCAGCGCGGCTTGAGTGAGAGCCAGATCGGTCTCTACAACGCTCTGCCAGGGGCAATTACCATCATCAGCGGGCCGATTTTGTGCCGCCTGGCTGATAAGAAACGCGCGCGGGTGCTGTTCACCACCATCGGCTTTCTGATGCTGGGGGTGTTCACGGCGCTCATGACCATTCCCTGGGGTTTCTTGTGGCTGCTCTCATTGCAAGTTGTGTATTCAGCTTTCAGCCCGCCGATCACACCTATTCGCGATGGGCTGGCCGCCAGGATGGCGAACAAATACGGGTTGGACTTCGGCAACTGGCGCTTGTGGGGATCGCTTGGGTTCGCGGTAGCTTCTCTGGTGATGGGCATGGTCTGGCAGTGCATCGGGATTGAGTGGCTCTTTCTTGGGGCTGCTGCACTTTTCCTGCTCAGCGGCGTGGTTGTCAACCTGCTCGAGGAGCCAGAAGAGGAGAAAATCATCCACCAAACCGAACTGTGGCACCAATGGATCCCACGTGAATCGGTGGTGTGGCTATTTTTGTCGGCGGTTTTTCTTTCGAACCTGGCACAGCAGGCGTTTTACCAGTTTTCTGCCATTCACATGATCCGGTTGGGGGGCAGTGAAACCATGGCAGGTATGATGCGCTCCGCCTCGGCGGTAGTGGAAATTCCCACCATGTATCTGGTGTCAAAACTGATCAGAAAAATCGGCCCAATGTGGTCATTTTTAATCGGTGCCAGCATCTTTGCGCTTTCTTGGCTGGGTTTCTCGCTTGCGACAGCTGGCTGGATGCTAATCGCCATTACGGCCTTTCGTGGGATCGGGTTTGGGTTCACGGCGGTCAGCGCGGTGGTTTATATCGATTCAAAGGCGCGTGTCAGTGAAGTGGCCTCGTACCAGGGGCTGATGAACATTTTGGCGTTTGGCCTGGCACCTTTGATTGCCGGGCCTGTGTTCGGTTCATTGGCGCAAAGCCTGGGTCTGCCGGCTATGTTCGGTGTGGCCTCGGGTGTCGGCTGGAGCGCGGCGGTGGTTTGCATAGTGATCCTGCTGCTGCAGCGACGACAGTGCCAGATGAGGAAGACAGTCTGACGATCGCAAATGTGGGGGGTTATTCGGCGGTTTCTTCGTGGACAACGCCGGCCATCAATAGGCCAACTTTTTCACGGGTGGCTTCTTCGCGCGGCAAAATTTCCATGATCTTGCCCTCGAAAATGATAGCAATGCGGTCTGACAGGGCAAAGATTTCATCCAGGTCTTCGGAGATAAGCAATACGGCAGTGCCATGGTTGCGCTGATCGATTAACTGTTCGTGAACATATTGAGTGGCACCGATATCGAGGCCCCTGGTTGGCTGGGCGGCGATAATTGAGCGGGGACTGCGCGAAAGTTCACGCGCCAGAATCACTTTCTGGATATTGCCGCCGGAGAGGCTTTTGGCCATGGTTTTTTGGGAGGGTGTTTTTACCTGAAATTGTTTGATGAGTTCATCGGTGTGAGTGGATATATATTTCAGGTTGAGGAAACCATGGTTTGAGTAAGGTGATTGGTGGTGTTCACGCAGGATCATGTTCTCCGCGATGGTGAAATCGCCGATCATGCCGTCGCGCATGCGTTCTTCGGGGATATAGGAGAGCTTGCGCTCGGTGCGTTCTCCCGGCGACAGGTTGGTGACATCTTCGCCTTCCAGATAGATGTGGCCGCTCTTGGCACTGCGCATGCCTGCCAGGACTTCTGCCAATTCTAATTGCCCATTGCCAGAGACTCCCGCGAGACCCAGGATCTCGCCACCATGGACTTCAAGGCTGAGGTTACACAGGCCCTCTGTTCCGCGGTCACTATCACAAGTGACATCCTCAAGTTTCAGGTGAACCGGCCCAGGTTGGTGCTTTTCGTTAAGGGTGATGAAATCGATCTCGTGACCCACCATCCATTGCGCCAGGTTTTTTTTGTTGGTTTCAGCAGTCGGGCGCGTGCCAATTTTACGGCCATTTCTCAACACCGTCACCCGCTGGCTGATTTCGACCACTTCGTGCAATTTGTGCGAGATAAATATAAGCGCATAGCCATCTTTCATCATCTGACGCATAATGACATACAGTTCCTCTACTTCTTGCGGCGTGAGGACGGCTGTCGGTTCGTCAAGTATCAAAAGGGCTGCTCCGCGATAAAGTGCTTTGATGATTTCCACCCGCTGCTGCTGACCGACGGATAGCTGCCAGATGTAGGCATCAGGATCGATACGCAAGCCATAGGTATCAGCGAGCATAATGATACGCTGTGAGACCTGGGCAAGATCCGTTAATGGCCCGCGCGATGATCTCAAACCAAGGGCAACATTTTCTGCTACGGTCAGGTTGGGTACCAACATAAAATGCTGATGGATCATACCGATGCCGTGGTTGATGGCGGAGGTTGGGGAGGTGATATTTACTGGTTTGCCGTTGATGAGGATGTGGCCTTCATCAGGATGGTACATACCGTAGAGAATTTTCATCAGGGTGCTTTTGCCGGCACCATTTTCACCCAAAAGAGCGTGCACTTCAGAGGCACATACATCAAAATCGATATTGTCGTTGGCAAGAACGCCGGGAAACTGTTTGGTGATACCGAGCATCTCCAAACAATCAATACGAGTCTGGCCGGAGGGGAGTTTGTTAGAATCCGTCATTGTGCCTGCTTCCTTGGGATGATGTTAAATGGCAGCGGTGTTTTCACCGCTGCCATTTGCGGTTAATCAGAAAGGTCAGGGAAGAGTAATGGTAATTGTGCCGTTGATGATGCCTTGAATGGTGGCTTCGGCAGCTGTACGAACGTCGTCTGGCAGCGGGAAATCAGGATTGAAAGCCATCACCTGGCCGCCGTTAGCGAGGTTGGCAACAAAGGATTGTCCGCCAAGGGTACCGTCTGCACGCAGGTCAATGATCTCTTTTAGGATCACTTCCCAGTGATAGACCTGGCTGGCGACTACTGTGTTGGGGGAGAAGGAAGCCTGGTCAGCCTGGGTGCCGAACCACAAGGCACCAGCTTCTTCGGCTTTACCAATCGCGCCGACCACCATCTGGGCGGTACCAGTGAGAACATCGGCACCAGCTGCGATGTGGGTGGTGGCGGCTTCAGAAGCCAGGGCTACATCGGAGAACGAACCGATATAAGTGACACGCACGTCAATGGTGGGGTCAGTGGCTTTTACGCCGGCAACGAACCCGTCCACATACAACTTGGCGTCACCAGTTTCGATGGGGCCGACCACGCCGATGATCTTGCTTTCGGTCATCATGGCTGCCATGACGCCCATCACATACCCGCCTTCATGAGAAGCTGCTTCGTAGGCATAGATATTGTCAATGCCGAAGGTGTCCACCGTAGTTCCCCAGGCGAAGCTGGTTTCAGGGAAATCGGGTGCAATCTCTTGCAGGGAGGAACCATATTGGGAACCATGGGCAATGACCATGTCGTATCCCTGAGAGGCGTAGTCACGGATGGCTGCGGCGGCGTCATCGACCACAAACATGCTCTCGGAATAAACAAATTCGATGGCGTCCGTGCCCATGTCTTCTTGCAAAGCGATCATGGCATCATAGATGCTCTGGGTGAAGGCAAAGTCATTGACCGCGCTGGGCGATACAATGGCGACGGTTAAGGTGCCTTCTTCACTCGCTCCACCGGCGCCGCCGCAAGCGGCTGCCAGAAAGAGCATTGCCACAATGATGGTTAACATGCGGAACAACTTTTTCATTACTATCTCCTTATTTTTTTTCAATTGTTTGGAATGAATTGGGAAAAACGAATTGATTCTTAACAACCCCTTTCACTATGATTATATATCAGATGGGGCGGTTTATAACATGGCTATTCCCGTTCAAAGGGCTTTGTAAGAGCGGACGGGGCCACCATTTTTGAACCAGAGGCTGCCAAAACCAGAATGGTCAGGACATAGGGCATCATGACTGCCAATTCTGAGGGGATATTGACACCCAGCACTTGGATCCATAGTTGCAGAGCATTCACCATGCTGAAAAGCAGAGCGCCGGCGAGGACGCCCCACGGACGCCATCCGCCGAAATAGACCAGCGCAACCGCGATGAAACCAAGCCCGGCGGTCATATTCTGCTGGAATACATTCAACAGCGCAATGGAAAGTGATGCCCCGCCCAAACCCGAAAAAGCGCCCCCAAGGGTCACGGTGAAGTAGCGCACACCGTTAACGCTGACTCCCAATGAATCAGCAGCCTGTGGGTTCTCGCCAACTGCACGGATCTTCAACCCAAGGGTGGTTTTGTTGAGCACAAACCATGCGACCGGTACCAACAGGAAGGCAATGTACACCAGTATGCTCTGACTGAAGAAGATGGGGCCAACGAGGGGAATATCGACCAACAAGGGGATATCGAGGCGGGGGAAGCCGCGTACAGTTTCGACTGTGCCGACAAGGAGTTGGAATAGGAGGGTACTCATGCCCAGGCCGAACAAGTAGAAGCCAATGCCACTGATGCCTTGTTTAGCGTGCAGATGTACCGTGACGAATGCCATGGCAAGGCCCATCAGCGCACCCACAGCGAGAGCGGCCAGCACCCCCAGCCACAGATTGCCGGTTTCGACAACCACGTAAAATGCGGTGAAGGCACCCATCAACATCTGCCCTTCTACGCCCAGATTCAACACGCCGCTGCGCTGACCAAACGCTTCACCGATCGAAGCATACAGG
>DSBE01000226.1 GCA_011053085.1 Chloroflexota bacterium | reverse complement strand
GGGGTATCAGGTATTGGCTGCTTCCAGCTGGCGGGAAGCGCGCGCGCAGATCACCATTGATCTGCCTGAATTGGTGATGGTCTCGGTGGATGAAGCGCCTTTGTGGGCATTAGACTTGTTATGGGAATTGAAAGAAAACCTGCCGAACGCTGAATTCATCATAGTCACCCGCGATCCTGCCCAGCCGGTGGTGATTGATGCCCTCAATGTGGGCGTAAGCGGTGTGTTAATGTATCCCTTCGACACCACCAAGCTGCTCTCGTTGGTGCAGAGTTGTTTGAGTGAATACCGCAAGCTTGAATCATTGCGCCGCTCAGAGGAATACTACAAAACAGTGGTAACCACTGCGCCGGATGTGATCATTCATTTGGACCAGGACGGCAAGATCAAGGATATCAACCGTATACCCTGGTATCTTTCAGGCCGTAAAGTATTGGGCAGTTCACCAATCAGCTTCATCGATGAAGATTACCACGAGGTCTATCTGGCAACCGTCGAGCGTGTGATCGCCAACAATTCGATTGAATCCTGTGAATATGCGCTGCATGCCGCCAATGGTGATTTGGTGTGGTGCGAGGCCAATCTGGGCCCAATTCGCAAATTCGGTTCCATTGAGGGTGTTTCGTTGATCATGCGCGATGTAACCCGCCGGGTTGAATATATAGCTGAGATCGAACAACAGCGCAATGAATTGAATATGCTCTTTGAACTGGGCAAAAAAGTCAATGCCACCCTCAACATTCACGAGGTGTACGACCACCTGCATGACCAGGTATCGGCGATGATGGATTGCTCCCAGTTTTCGGTATCATCGGTGAATCCTGAAACCAAAATGATCTGCTGTGAGTATTTTGTCAACGACAACGTACCGGTGGATGTTTCGTCTTTCCCGCCGATTCCATTGAATCCGGAAGGCAAAGGCACCCAGAGTCGTGTGATCGTTTCTGGCAAGCCGATGGTTTTGAACGATTACCAGGCACATATGCGCACCTCCAAGAAGAAATTTATGGTGCGCAACGATGGCAGTTTGCACGAGGAAGAAGAAATTCCGGATGACGCAGACGTTCCGCGCTCTGCAATCATCGCGCCGATGATCTTCAAGGGTGATGTGGTGGGGGTCATTCAAGTGATCAGCTATCGCTTGAACGCTTACTCAGAGAATGACCTGCATTTGTTAGAAACCGCCTGCACGCAGATGGCAGTGGCGAGCAATAACGCCATGCTCTATCGGAGGGCGCAGGATGAAATTCAAGAACGCATCCAGACCCAGCGCGAATTGCAAGAGTCGTATGACAGCACCCTGCGCGGCTGGGTGGCAGCATTGGAACGGCGCGAGAAAGAGACCGCCGGCCATTCCAAACGAGTGACGGAGTTGACCATGCGTTTCGCCACGCGCATCAATGTGGCGCAGGAAGAACGCATTCATTTCTGGCGCGGTGCCCTGCTGCACGACATCGGCAAGCTGGTGATCCCCGACAGTATTTTGCTAAAGCAAGATTCCTTGACAGAAACTGAATGGGCGATCATGAAACAGCATGGTGAATATGCTTATGAGTGGCTCTCATCGATTGATTACCTCAAGCCTGTCCTGGCGATTCCCCGTTACCACCATGAACGCTGGGATGGCAGTGGCTATCCACGTGGGTTGAAAGGTGAGGAAATTCCTCTGCCGGCGCGTATGTTTGCCATCATCGATGTGTATGATGCGTTGATGAACGATCGCCCTTACCGCAAAGCCTGGCGTACCAACAAAGTAATTGAATACTTCCACGAGCAGACCGGCAAGTTGTTTGATCCGATGCTGGTGGATGTGTTCATCGAAATGATCACAGAGGACCACAAATCCAAGCGCCTGATCCCAATGCCGGCGGAGCTAAAGATCAAACGGTTGTGGTAATCCTCAGGATTTGAGCCGCACAATTGTGACGCCACTGCCGCCATCATTTTCGGCAGCTTCATCCCAACTTTTCACGTAGTGCGAGGCTGTGACTTCCTGACGGATGACAACGCGCAGACGTCCGGTGCCCTTGCCGTGCAGAATGCGCACAAAGGGCAATTGGGCAAGGTAGGCTTTCTCGAGATAACCACGCAGCAGGTCGAGGGCTTCCTCGGCACGTTCGCCGCGCAGGTCGAGTTCGAGCGGTGGGGCAGCCTGGGTTCGATATAAACGCGGGACCTCCCGTTTTTCGTTTTCTGCCGGTTGAGAGGGGAGTGGATCGCCACCGCCCTGCACTCGTTTGATATCCTTGAGGGTGGTTTTCATGCGCATGGGTCCTAATTGTACTTCGGCGGTATCTCCTTCGATTTGCACCAGGGTACCTTCCTTCTGGAAGGAATGGACGTACACCCGGTCGCCGCTTTTTAACGCGCGCGGTTGCTGCAGAGCAGGTTGAGCGGAAGAGGATGAAACAACACTCTCTTCGCTGAATACCTGATTGATCTTCTCTTCCATCTGCTCCAGGCGGTCTTCGTCACGTTCTGCCAGTGACTGCTGCCGTTTGGTTTCTTTCACCGCGCGGGCGGTGGCGCTGTCGCCTTCGAGCGCCGCTGTGGATGCTTTTTCCGCGTAGCGTACAGCCCGCTTCATGCGTTTTTTCAGATCGCGCATTTCTTTGCGCATGTCTGCCAGTTGCTCTTCGGCTTCGTGGCGGGTTTCCTGCAAGATTTTTTCTCGTTCTGCCTCAATCGACTGCCATTGCTGGTTCAGGCGTTCTTGTAAGCGCTCGTTATCGCGGGCTTTCTTTTCAGCAGATTCCCGCGCGAAACGCATTTGCTCCTGTTGATGCTGGATATCTTCCAGCATGTCTTCCGCCTTGTGTTCCACAGGGTCGATCTGCTGGCGGGCGTGGGCGATAATGCTTTTGGCAAGGCCTTCACGCTCGGCAATAAATAGCGCGTTGGATCGCCCCGGCAGGCCGATCATCAGGCGATAGGTGGGCGAAAGTGTGTCGAGGTCGAATGACATGGCGGCATTGACCACCCCCGGCGTGGCATAGGCAAAGGATTTCAGGCCGGCGAAGTGGGTGGCGATCATGCAGGGGATCTGGTTGGCGGTCAGGTAAGATAAAATGGCGTGCGCCAATGCTTCACCCTCCAGGGGGTCAGTGCCTGAACCAAGCTCATCTAGCAACACCAATGCCTGTGAATGAGATTCTTGCAGGATGTGGATGATGTTCTTGATGTGGCCGGAGAAGGTAGACAGCGACTGTTCGATGGATTGCTCATCGCCGATGTCCGCCAGCAAGTTTTCGAAAATGGTGAATTGTGCGCCGGATGCCGCCGGAATGTGCAAACCGGATTGCGCCATGGCAACCAGCAGGCCGGTAGTTTTCAGTGTAACGGTCTTGCCCCCTGTGTTGGGGCCAGTGATCACCAGTGCGTAGTGCGGTTTTTCCAGCAGGATATCGACCGGTACCACGCTCTCAGGGTCAAGCAAGGGGTGGCGGGCTTTGATGAAGTGGATGTGGCTGCCGGGATGCTCCTGGTTGGCGGCCGGGCGGAAGGCAAGCACCTCTGGTTCGCTGCCTTTGATGTCTTCGGCATATTTTGCGACCATCAGGGCGAAATCGATCATGGCGACACAATTGACGATCTGTGTGATCTGAAGATGAACTTCGCCGATCTCCATTGATAGCTCCGCCAGAATGCGGCGGACTTCATCGCGCTCCGCCAATTTCAATTCCTGCCATTCATTGTTGAGATCAACCACTGCCAGCGGTTCCACAAATAAGGTTTGCCCGGTACCTGATTGGTCATGAATGATGGCGGGGATGCGGTTCTTGAAGTTGGCACGCAGCGGAATCACGTATCTGCCGCCGCGCTGGGTGATCAACGCGTCTTGCAGCAGCGGTACAATGTCGGGGTTGTTGATCATGGATTGCAGTTTGTTCATCAGGCGATTATGGGCAACCTTGATCTCTCCGCGCAGGCGCGATAACTCAGGGGTAGCTGAATCCATCACCTGGTTGTCAGGGCCGATCACCCTTGAAATGCGGTCAATGAGGCCTTTGGGGGGCGTCAACTGGCGGGCGTATGCCAGCAGATGCGGATAGAGCAACTCAGGGGCATCTTCGCGAAAATCTTCGGGTTTGATCGGTGTTTCAGGATCAATCTCACCGCCTTTTTTGGTGAAAAAAGGCCGCTGCAGTTTGCGAGCTGATACCAGGGTGTCTTTGATCTCAACAATTTCTTCAATGCTGAGCACATAGGCACGCGAGGCGCGTTCTGCCGCGGGGCGCACATCACGTACACCGCCGATGTGCAGCTCCGGGTTCAGTGAAAGCAGCAGGCGGGCTTCGCGGGTGAAGGCCAGCCGTTCTCGCACTTCTTCCAGCGCGGAGGAGGGCCGCAAGGCCAGGGCAATCTCGGCAGAGGCGTTGAAGGCGGCATAGTCAGCCAACCGCTGCAACACTTTGGGGTATTCGATCAATTGTAGGGTTTTTTGATCCATGGTAGCTTCTTCACTCTCTTCTGGTTTGCCCCACATTGGCGCCAAACCAGACCGGCAGCAAATGTTTTGCCGATTTTCATTTTCTTCCGCCCAAATTATACACGGTTTTCATGACGGTCAAGGGTGTGAAAGAACGCCTGGTTTAACGACGGCTGCGATCACTCCCTGAACTGGGCGGCCTGATGCTGGCGCCGAAAATTTCGGGACCCAACTTGAAGCCGGCCGCCTCCAGTTTGTGCATGAATTGCGGGCGGATACCGGTAGCTTTTAATTCACCGAGTACCTTGCCATTGGTATCCACGCCTGTCTGGTCAAAGCGATAGACATCAGTCATCACCACGGTATTGCTCTCCATGCCGACCACTTCGGTGACATTGGTGATGAGGCGCCGGCCGTCACGCAGACGGGTTTGCTGCACGATCAGGTCAATGGCGGAGGCAATCTGGCGGCGGACAACATCCACCGGCAGATCCATGCCGGCCATCAGTACCAGGGTTTCAAGGCGTGAAATTGAATCGCGCGGTGAATTGGCATGCACCGTTGTCATCGAGCCATCATGGCCGGTGTTCATCGCTTGCAGCATGTCGATGGCTTCACCACCACGGCATTCTCCGATGATGATGCGTTCGGGACGCATGCGCAGTGCATTGCGCACCAGTGAACGGATGGTGACCTCATTTTCGCCATCAAAATCAGGGGGTTTGGTTTCGAGCCGCACCACATGTTCCTGCTGCAGTTGCAATTCGGCGGCATCTTCGATGGTGATAACGCGCTCTTCTTCGGGGATGAAACTGGATAAAACGTTGAGGGTGGTTGTTTTGCCTGAGCCTGTGCCGCCGGAGATGACAACATTCAGGCGTGAGGCAACGCACACCCGCAGAAATTCTGCCATTTGCGGCGTCAGAGAGCCATATTTAATCAGATCATTTACGGTCAATTGTTCTTTGGCAAATTTTCGAATGGTGAGGGTGGACCCATCAATGGAACAGGGGGGGATGATGGCGTTAACGCGTGAGCCATCCGGCAGGCGCGCATCCACCATGGGGTGCTTATCATCGACATGCCTGCCCAGCGGTTCGATGATGCGATCAATGATCTGGCGCAGTTCGTGTTCACTTTCGAACCGAATACGGGTACGTACCACCTTGCCGCGCTTTTCGGCAAAAATTAAGTCGGGTCCATTGACCATGATCTCGGTGATATCGGGGTCATCCAGTAACGGCTGAATGGGCCCCAGCCCTACGATTGTGTGCAGGATTTGCCTCAGCAGTTCATCTTGCATGGGGCGCGATAATTTCACATTGGTGCTGTCATACGCTCGCATAATCAAAACACGTGTAACTTCTGTCAATTTTTCTTTAGGGGGCTGCAAAGATAACAGCTCGCGCTGCACAGATTCGATGATGAATTGGCGCAGCTTTGGCAGATCGATACTGGGCGGGGCAGGATTTTGTGTCATAGAATTCCCGTTGAGCTTTGAGAGAAAGGTTAGCCTGCCATAATTATACAGCCAATTGGCGGCTTTTTTTGACTCAACCCGCTGATGAATACAGACTTTTTGCGGAATGGGTATATAAAAAAATGATTTGTTTGTATAATAGAATTATCAAATATCATCTCCGTAGGATATTACAGAGAATCGAATGGAGAGGCATGCAGACCATCGAGTATACGCTGCCGATAGGGTTGCTTTGACTTTTTGTCATTGTCAACCGCCTTCCTTTTGGCAAAGTAATGCGGAATATCACCATGCCCACAACCGAGAAAAAATTGCGGCCAGTGAATAGAGAGGAACCTGTATGAGCATAGAAAATGTCATTCTGGTGTATCGTAAAGAAGGTACCGATTGGCAGCGCAGGCCATTACCGCCCGGCAAGTACAGCATCGGCCGGTCTGCCCAGGCAGACATCCAGTTTGATGCCCCTAACCTGTCACGCCTGCATGTGGAAGTGACTGTAGATGAAGACGGTGTGCAGGTGGTGGATCTAAATTCCTCCAATGGTTCATTCCTCAATGGAGAGAAACTGACGCCGCAGCAGGCTTATCAGGTCAAGCCTCGTGATCTGCTGCGAATTGGCTCGTTTGAGATGACCTTCGAATGGGAACAACCAGAGCAACCTAAAATTGAAGAGTTTGTGGAACTGCCGACCAGTTTCCGCGCACCGGAGCCATTCGAACGCACGTTGCTGGATGAAGACGCCAATCAGGTGGGTGGTTATGTCCTGCGCTATACCGTGCTGGATGGCGAGCAAGTGGAGAAACTGCTGGCGCCTGGACAATATTTCATCGGGCGGGCGGATACCTGCGACATTCCTTTGCCGATTAGCAAAGTCTCGCGGATGCACGCGCGCCTGGAAGTGAGTGATCTTGGCTGCACGCTGGAAGACCTGGGGTCTTCTAATGGCACTTTTTACCAGGGTGATCGCTTAGAGGCGCATACCAAAGTGTTGCTGACTGTCGGCAGCGTGTTCACCATTGGCGGCTGTGATTTCACGGTTGCCATGCAAGGCACAGCCTTGCCAGCCGATGAGTTTGAGGCAACCAGGGTGGATGAGATTCCCAAATTTGCCAGGCAAGAAATACCCGAACCTGCCACCCAGATTGATGCGGTGAGCGGAGAAGAGCCCACCCAGCTGGACGCCGGCATTGAAGGAACACCGACCGAAATTGAGG